>JAGLDT010000022.1 GCA_023145485.1 Cocleimonas sp.
TTATTAAATCCTCAGCCCTAAGGAATAGATATTTTAATGAGTTAATGAAAAAAATTAAATCGACCCAATAAATCACATAGCTCTGTAGGTGGGCATTTTTTTCTGCCCACCTAATTTTTCAAAAAGTAGGAAATACAGCCCACATTACACTACTAAAAATAATACTTTATATCTCATAAGGGTGACGCACGATCATAGTATGATCTCGATCAGGTCCTGTAGAAATAATATCAATCGGTGTCTCTAATAACTCACCCATGCGCTTTAAGTACAGCTTGGCATTTTCTGGTAAATCATCATACGAAGTCACACCATAGGTTACCGATTTCCAGCCTGCTATTTCTTCATAAATAGGAATGCATTTTGCAAATTCAGTAGTGTTGATGGGAGGAACTTCTAGTTTCTCACCATTTAACTCATAGTGGGTACAAATCTTAATGGTATCTACATCATCCAATACATCAAGTTTAGTAACACAAATGCCTGTGATGCTATTGATATGCATAGAGCGACGCAGTGCCACCGTATCTAACCAGCCACAACGACGTGGACGACCTGTGGTTGAGCCGAGTTCATTGCCAACTTGAGCAAGATGTGCGCCTGTGTCATCAAATAACTCCGTTGGAAAGGGACCTGAGCCTACGCGTGTAGTGTAAGCTTTTGTGATGCCTAGAATATAATCTAGATCTTTAGGGCCAACGCCTGAGCCAGTACAAGCACCGCCTGCTGTTGTGCTGGATGAGGTGACGTAAGGGTAGGTGCCGTGATCGATATCCAGCAAGGTTCCTTGTGCGCCTTCAAACATAACGCGCTTGCCTTGTTTCCGTAGTTGTTGCAAGCGATGCGGTACGTCAATCACCATTGGGCGCATGACTTCTGCCATTTCTAAGGCTTCATCTAGCACCGTTTGGTAGTCTACTTCTTCAGCATTAAAGTAATGTTTAAGGCTGTAGTTGTGATACTCCATGACTTCTTTTAATTTTTCTTTGAAGCGTTCTGTATCTAGCATATCGCCTAAACGAATACCACGACGAGAGATTTTGTCTTCGTATGCAGGGCCAATACCACGACCTGTTGTGCCGATTGCTTTTTTACCACGAGCAACTTCACGCGCGGCATCAAGCGCGACATGGTAAGGAAGAATAAGGTGACAGGCTTCTGATATTTTTAGACGTTCGCTAGCAGGTACGCCTTCTGCTTCTAGCATCTTTAGCTCATTTAAAAGTGCATCAGGTGCTAAGACCACACCATTACCGATCATACATTCGATACCATCACGTAAAATGCCCGATGGAACAAGGTGCAAAACGGTTTTTTCGCCGTCAATAACCAAGGTGTGACCTGCGTTATGACCGCCTTGAAAACGGACGACTGCTGCCGCATCCTCTGTGAGCAAATCGACAACTTTTCCTTTTCCCTCGTCACCCCATTGGGTTCCAAGTACTACAACAAATTTTCCCATCGCTATTCTCTCTTTAATCCTCGTGAATCAACTGCATGATGATAAACATATAAACTGAATCATGCTTATGTATAAAATTAGCCTAACCAAATATTATCGATCAGATTGCTATAACCTGCCATTGGTCATCTTGTTTTTCAATCTTGCGGTCACAGCCCTGTTGTTCTGGTGTGATATTTGTACTCTCTGAAAGCTGCCTAATAACCGTCTCACCGTCACTGCGTAATTGTTTGATTAAACGATCCAATGCCTCATCCAATGTATAAGGGGCTAAAATAGAATACTTTACTTGTCTTTGTCGGTTTTGCGCTGATAAAGAGGCAAGGGTATGTAAATCGGTACTAAACCCTGTTGCTGGGCGATCATTATGAAATGCTTTTCCTATCCCATCATAGCGACCACCACTGGCAATCGAATACCCTCTTTCAGGCGTGTAAACCGCGTAAATAATGCCAGTGTGATAGGCATAACCACGCAGTTCAGCTAGGTCTATATTAATTTTCAGCTGTGGGTAATAGCGTTTTAATCGCGCTGTTAGGCTTTGTAAATATTCAATAGCACTGATAACGACAAGACCCGCATTGAGTAATGTTGACTTGGCAGATTCTAATATTTCAATTGAGCCATTAAGGGTTGGCAATGCATCTAACATATTGGCATCAGATTTAGAGAGTTGGCTGTGCTTCAACCATTGTTTAATTTCAGGTATGGATTTGCGAGCCAGCATATCAAAGAATAACGCTTCTTCATCTGCACTTAGTTCAACATGTTGAGCTAAACCTCGTGCAATGCCAACATGCCCAATATCAAGAATAATATCATCCAAGCCACTGATCTTTAATGTTTCAAGCATTAATGAAATCACTTCAAAATCGCTTTCTAT
>JAGLDT010000220.1 GCA_023145485.1 Cocleimonas sp.
TGGCTATTACTGCACCCCTTAAAAGGCTGTGTCAGTCTAGATAAAATAACCGAACTACTGGCAGATGACGGTTTTGAACTGCAATTTTTAGCATCAAAATTACTTGAAGTCTCTGCTTATAGTTTTGCTGAAATAGAACCTAGCTATCAACTCATGTCCCAATCTGAGTATCCTGAAATTAAAGCAGGAGCGATTGCTTTATTAGCTAAGCTTTCACAACAACAGCAGATCGAATATAAACCATTGCTATTGTCCGCCTTACTGGATAAGCATGGCAGACTACGTGAGAAATCACGGAAAATTGTAATTGCCATTGATAATCAGAACTTTAGACAAACTGTTTTCAACCATGTGCTGCCCTCCTTTTTTAAGGCAGAACCTGTGGAAGGATTTGCCGATGATATGCTGGAATTAGTGGTTGGTTTATCCCCCCTCCATCCCGATATTGATTCAAATCTACTCTGGCGTTTACTCAACGCAAAAAGCAAATTAGCTGAATGGGTGGGTGCTATTATTTTACCTGCTCGCCAAGCCAGTGAATTTTCAGTCAAACAACTCTCATTACTCACTAAAAACCCAACATTAAGCGTGCGTGATTGGGCTTTGGATGCCTTTGACGCTGATTTACGTTTAACGACAGCACACTATTCACACGCTATTCGTATTTTAGATAATCGCTGGGATGATAGTCGCCAACGTGCCATTAGCTTTTTTAAAGATAATTTTGAGCAAGATTTTTGGAATACCCAACGTACCATTGCAGTATGTGACAATGTATATCCTGACGTACAAAAATTTGGACGTGATCTAGTTACACGCTTTTTCAATCAAGATCAGGGCGAAGAGTACCTCATTAAACTAAGCCAACACCCTTCCGCCAATGTTCAACTTTTTGTTTCTGGATTTTTAAAGGAATATGCGACTAATCAGCCTCGAATTATTCTCTCTTTAGCCCCCTATTTTAATACCGTACTCTCACAAATTAATCGCGGACGACTGGTTAAAGATCGCATTATTAACTTCCTATTTACTGAAGCCACTAAAGACCAGGAGGTTGCCAAAATGGTCGCCGAACTGTTTAGCGATCAATCCATTAGCATGGTGATTGCGGATAAAATGCAATATATAAAAACACTCTTCAAGCTACAGACGCAGTTTCAACATATAAAAACACCTGTGCAGAGTATTGAACCAGAAGTGAGGGCTATCTAGTGGAATTTTCAAGAAAATATCAAGCAAAAACGAAAGTGAGTAATAGTAGCAAAAACACTAATATGAGCTTTGCTCCTGATACCTTACGTGATCCCACCTATTTTATTGCGGAGCTGTCAAAACATATTCCTTTTAGAGAAGCCATGTCGGCCCTGCATCAAGTCGTTGTCTCAGATATGCGCTTTCAACCAAAAGATAAGGTCGATTATAAGGCATGGCTAAAAGAACAGGAGGACATTTTTTTAGCCGAGGCAATGAATCAACGAGCTGAAAAAGAAGAAAAATTAAATGAGCTAAAAGACGAGTTACGTATAGTCAATCGTAAATCTCACTTAGCCTTAGCTCCCTACTATTTAGCTGAAGCCAAATATTTCCATTACTTATATAAAGGTGACTATGACGCATGGTTTGTTTTAGACCCTGTAATTACGGTACACCCTGATAGTGTTTTCTTTGAATGCTTCTCTCAAGACGAGTCCAGCTATGGCAAATTAAGCTGCGATTATGATGTCTTTCAAAATATTAGCGAACATGCTTATGGTACAACCAATATTGACTATTCCAATACGCTTTATCAAGAATTTCAAAAAATACGTGATTATAAAAATACCAAGTTCATGATTGACCCTTCAGGGTTTGAAGTGCAAACCGAACAGAGCGATGAGTATAAAGAAGAAAAAATAGATCTACCTGATAGTTGGGTGCGCGGGTTTTTACAGGTCAGCTCCGCGATGAGCCTACCCTTTATCCAGTTTGATCTACACCCGATGGATATTTATAACCTGCTACTCGTTCTCAAACGGCATAAAGAACGCGCGAGTCCACGCTCAATTCGCTTTATTCTAACCCCTGATCAACCTGTTAAAATGCTAGTGGAGCCGTGGGGATTTGAGGTGGTTTGCCGTCGTAGTCTCTATAAAGGCAAAAAAGCAGAAGAAGTCCGTATCTGGGGACGACGACGTTTATTTATTTTAGAACGATTACTGCCAATTGTTAAACGCTTCAAAATCAGTTTGCTAGGAACAGGTATGCCAAGCTTTTGGGTAGCTGAAATGCAAGGAATGACCTTTACCTTAGGTCTATCTGGCTGGAGTGCCAATGACTTCTCTCGTATGGGTAATTTTGATTTAATGGCACCTCGCGGAGAGGTGGACAGCATCACCGCCAAAAAAGTATTTAATGCACTGCAACAAACATGGGTGGAATCTGCCAGCTCCCTATCCAAACGCCTCGGATTGGATGAATTAACCATTAAATCCGCATTAGGTATTTACTCACAATACGGTCGCGTACTTTACGATATGGATAAAGACTGCTACCGCATTCGAGAACTGAGCAAAGACCCTCTGCCAATGGATCAACTTCGTTTTAGCAATGAACGTGAAGAAAAAGCCAATCATTTTATAAAAGCCAACTTAGTCAATATTCTCTCAAAACAACACAATGGCGATAGGCTTACCATTAAAGGCATCGTCATGGATGCTGGTAGTGAATTTAAACCAGAAATCACCCTTGATGCCGATATGCGTTTAGTTGATGTTACCTGTAGTTGTCATTTTTATTATCAAAATAAAATGAACCAAGGCCCCTGTGAGCATATGTTAGCAATTAGGATTTTTTAATTCCCCTGAATTCTTCATAAAAAAATGGAACTTCTTCCTACTCCCCTATTTAGGGGTATGCCTTATTTCGGGGGTCACTTATCCGAGGGATAGGCGGATCCTAATAAATAATAGATTATGTCCCTACGTTAAACGAAAACATTCATTCAACAAAAACAAAGGACATTCAACCATGAAAACATTAAGCACCTTAATAGCGGGCACTCTTTTGGCTCTTTCTGTATCACAGTCAAGCGTTGCTGCTCCAAGTGATAACTCAGTTTATTTTAAAGCACCTGCTATCGCAGGGACTGGTTGTCCTGCAGGATCTAGCGATTTCGCAATCACCCCTGATGGAGCAACATTAAGTATTCTTTTTGATAGTTATACAGCAGAGCCTGGGAATAAGTCTTGTAATATTGCCGTTCCTGTTCATGTCCCAAATGGCTTCCAAGTATCAACTATGACGGCTGATTTCCGTGGATTTGTTGAAGGACGTGCTGAATTACGTCGCTCTTACTTCTTCGCAGGTGACCGCACTCGCCCTAAAAAAACCAGACTATATTCTAGACATGGCGATGACTACACTGTTCATGATGATCTATTAACAATGAGTGAAAGTTGGTCGAACTGTGGTCAAGACGTGAATATGCGTATTAACAGCCGCATTAGAACAAGAGGAAGAGGCAGTTCAATCAGTGTTGACTCCCTTGATTTAACAAACGGCGTAGTTTTCCATCTCCAATATCGTCATTGTCAGCCATAAGTTAACAAGAACATTTGCCAGTAGGGCTTATTAAAAAAATCGAATACAAGAAACGCTAAACTAATAACAATAATAATAGAAGGGGGCTACAAATAGCCTCCTGTATTTTTGTATTAAGAATATCAGGGGAAACCTTTCAACCCAAACCTAGACGGGGAAAATATTATGAACAAATCAATTTTCACAACAAGTTTTATCGTATTAGCAGTTTCTGCTTTTTCAGCTTATGCACAAGCCGAAGAGGTAAAAAGACCTAATTTATCCATCACGCCTATTTCTGAAGCACAAGCAGATTCAATGCACTCTCACCCTATTTCACACGGCTCATCAATTTCTACTACGGTAACGATTGGTGGAAGAACAACTCAATCAGTACAACCCGTTACTCATTTAAAAGTAAACACTAAGAATCAACAGGGCAAAAAAGCTAACATTGTTATTCAACATATTATAGCTGAGCATCAAGTTAAAAATGGTGATACATTATCTAAAATTGCTGGAAAATATGGAACAACCATTGAACACATTATGCAGATCAATAAACTTAAATCGACAAAAATTTTAGTTGGTCAAACACTTAAAGTATAAAAAATAGGAGTAAGATAACCAAGATAAAATGAACATCTTACTCCTCCTCTCAATTAAATTAGTTAATAAATCAACTATCCATTGATTTATGGCTATTTATCCTACAATAGCGAAAAAAAAGGGTTGCTGAAGAATAACCAACTAAACATATCCACAATAAAATCATAGCATTATGATTGAAACAACATATTTATCCATTCGATACTTTAGATTTATTAACGGTATTTATTCTAGTGTCAGAATAAAATTCAACCACATATCTATGCTTAGCTTGACTCAACTAGCGTAATGCTATAAATTTCCTCGCAGGCTAGCTGACTGTTAACGGTCGCTGAATTTAGCCCACATCTACTAGGATGTGAAGGTGTCAACAATAATATAACTTGGGGTTATCGGCATCTTGGATTATCTGTAAGCTTGGTTTGAAACCCTGAATATAACCAGAAAGCTTTTTCTTACGAACTATTTTCATAACCCATGACTCGGCATCATTATCAATGCGAGACCGGGGGAACCTATACTTGTCATTTTTAGAATTGAATCTACAGCAAGACTTTGTTGCATCTATTGCAGAAGCAGGCTACCAGTCTCCAACTGAGTTGCAGTCGCAACTTATTCCTTTAATTGCCAACAGAAAAGATGTACTTGTTTGGAGCCAAACGGCTGCTGGAAAAACAGGTGCGTTTTTGATCCCTGCGATCAACTATATTCTAGCGAATCCTGTTGAAGAAAAGCGGGGTGCACGTATTTTGATACTGACATCACGCCGTGATCGTGTCAGTCAAATTAATTACACCCTCAAGCGTCTCGCTAGTAATCATAATATGCGCTTTGGTTTTGTTGTCAGTGGTCGTCCCTATCAACCACAAATGCGCCTAATGCGTCGGCCACTTGATTTAATGATTGCAACACCTGGACGTTTAAATGATTTAATTGACAATAATAAAGCTGATTTCTCTAAGCTAGAAATGCTGGTTGTTGATGATCTGACGACTATTTATCATAAAAATATGCAGGATTTATTAAATAAAATACTCTCACAGACAGGTGATGATTGCCCAACGGTTGCTTTTATTCGTGATGATAAAGAAGTAACACCTTATGTGCGTGGTTTATTTCCTAATGCAAAAGAAATTAAGATTGCGGAAGAAGAAAAAACGAATAATGTAGAAAAAAAGAAAAAAATACCGAATAAAAAAGTGGTAGCTAAGCCTCAAAGTAAAATTGAATTACCTAAGATGCCACATATTGTCCATGTGGCGGATGACTATACGCATAAAATTGCATTGATGGATCATTTCCTGGATGAGTTTGCTGGCGAAGCTACCATTATTCATACATCGACACTTAAATCTGCAGAAAAACTATTAGATAATTTGGAAAATCATGGGCATACAGCAAAATTAGCAAGAGGCTTATCGGCCAATGAAATGCAATCCCCTGATAATGCGACACTACTCATTAGCGATCAATGCAAAGTAACTATTCCTAATAATCAAGCACAGCATTTATTACACTTTGAACTACCTTATAAGGTTAACAAATATCAAGATAGATTAAAAAGACATCAAATAAAACGTGAAGAACCCGCCATTATTTTAGCGGATGGGCGAGATTACAATATCCTCAAAACAATTGAAAAAATTATTGGTAATCCATTAGAACAACAGGTAGTTCCTGGACTAGAAGCATTAAAACCCTTCGTCTCACAAAAACCCTTAGGGCAAAAAACAAATACTAACAATAAAAAACCAATAACCAATAACAATCAAAATAACCGTAGAAAGCCACAAGATAATAAAGCTAATAATAAAAAACGTATTCGCAAAGGACCACATAGTCGTTTAGAAGGAGGAATGGGACTGCGTAAAAAGCGTAATCCTTTACGACGCTCGACACAAAGCAATGATAATAGTTGGCAATCCGATTTTGCAGAACCTAAAGAAAGAACCGTTAAAACGAAACGAGTTATTATACGTTATAAAGATAGCAAAAAAAGTTTGCTAAAATAAATTGATAACCAGAAAAGCCAATCATTATTGATAACTGTTTAGTATACTCTACTGTCATGTCATCAATAAAAAAATCCAATATTAGCTGGTCAAGTAGGCTACTTGCAATCTTACTGATTACAGCTGTTATTGCGGTAATCTGGGTATTAAAAGATATAGCAATAAGCCTCCCTAAGTCAAAAACTGACAAACAGGCAGGCCTTTCCTCTGTTAAAATTGATTCAACAAACAATATTGCTAAGCAACTGGTTAATAAATTTGTTATTTCAAATATACCGCCAAAAGAAAAAAACAATCTGTTACAAGCAGTAAATAATAGCCTACAGCATTTACAGGAAACTAACCATCATCAAGCATTACTTTTTCTCCAAAAATTGGAATTAAAAGCTTCTATTAGTCATTTAATTGAATCAGTAAAAGAAGAAGAAAAATCACGTGAAATTGCTAAAATATGGGTTGATATAGGGAAT
>JAGLDT010000221.1 GCA_023145485.1 Cocleimonas sp.
CCCGTCATTTCAAGGTCAATCCAGATAAGATTGTCTGCATTCATATCATTATTGCTCATTATTATTTTCCATCGTTATCGCCTTGTTCATGGTTTATACTGTGGCGTTCTTAAAATTAAAAACTAACCAGTCTAACAAATCATATGCACACATACACTTGGATTTTCATCATCCCTTTTGTCATTACTTTAGGGGTACAATTATGGCTATCATTACGCCAAGCATCACATGTAAAAAAATTTCGTATCGCCGTTCCTGCAGAGTTTGCAGATAAAGTCACTTTGGATGAGCATCAAAAAGCTGCAGATTATACTGTAACAAAGGGCAGTTTCGGACGCTTTGAATTATTATTAGGCTCATTATTATTATTACTTTGGACATTAGGTGGTGGGCTTAATTTATTAGATCAATGGTTACGCACCTTTGAGCTAGGAGATATTGCCACAGGTGTTGCTGTCATTCTTAGCTTTACTTTAATTTCTAGTTTAATTGATATTCCTGCATCTCTCTACAGTAATTTCATTATTGAAGAAAAGTTTGGGTTTAATAAACTAACAATGAAAACTTTTTTCATTGATTTGTTTAAAAATACTGCTTTATCATTGGCTATTGGCATACCACTGATTATGTTAGTGCTATGGCTAATGGAATCAGCGGGGGAATTATGGTGGTTATATGCTTGGCTAGCAATTACTCTATTCTCTCTTGTGATGATGTGGGCATACCCTAAATTTATTGCACCTATTTTTAATAAATTTCAACCGCTAGAAGAAGGCGAGGTTTTATCCCGCATTACTGAGTTATTAGAACGCACAGGCTTTAATTCTCAGGGTGTTTTTGTTATGGATGGCTCGCGACGCTCCAGTCATGGCAATGCTTATTTCACAGGCTTTGGAAAGAATAAACGCATTGTTTTTTTTGATACCTTATTAAAGCACTTATCCCCTAAAGAAGTTGAAGCTGTTCTAGCTCATGAGCTAGGTCACTTTAAACGCAAACATGTTTTTAAAGGCATGGCAGTCTCCATGTTAATGACGCTCGCTGGCTTTTTTATATTAGCTTTTTTAATGAAACAGGATGCCTTTTTTAACTTATTAGGCGTAGAAAAATCATCAACCTATATGGCATTATTACTCTTTATGCTAGTTGCACCGATCTATACTTTTTTTATTGGTCCAATGATGGCATGGTGGTCACGCAAACATGAATTTGAAGCTGACCACTTTGCTGCAAAAGAATCAAGCGCAAAGGAACTCATTAGTGCTTTAGTTGGTCTGTATAAGAAGAATGCAGGAACATTAACACCAGACCCATTGTATTCTGCCTTCTACGACTCGCATCCTCCCGCGTCTATACGTATCGCACATTTAAAGCAGGCTGGGGGCTTGAAGTAGAATACGATTGGGTTGTAGGAACTTTCCAAGAAATTAAGTTACCCACCTTTTAATGACTTGAAACTTCCTAAGGATGGCGGATGGAATCATATCCTCCGTCCTATCTTGGGCTGTCCCTGAATATAAACAACTAAATACAGGAGAATTACAGTGAAAAAAAGTATCAATATAACAATTATGACAATGTGTGGTTTAATTTTAGCAGGCTCTGCTTTAGCAGAGGGGAATTCAAGTAATGGTAAAAAAATATATTCAAAATCTGAGTGTTTACGGTGCCATCAAACCAATCAATTATTCACCCGTAAAGATCGTAAAGTGAAAACACTACCACAATTAAATTCACAGGTACGCAAATGTGATACCCAATTAAACACCCATTTATTTCATGATGAGATCGAAGATGTCGTCGCCTATCTAAATCAAGCCCATTATAAATTTCCCGTTAAGAAAAATAATAATAAAACAACAAAAGAGAAAACAAACAAGGAATCTACCGATGGGTAAACAATGAGAACAATATCATATGAGCAACAAAACAGTTGCCAAATGCAATAGAAAAAAACACACAGGGCGGGTTATTACCCGCTTTGGATCAGAATTATTAGTATCGAATGGTGATCAACCTCCCATTCGATGCACCACCAAAAGAAAACTAGACCATGTGGCTTGTGGAGACCATGTCCTCTGGCAAGCCAACCAACATGGCAATGCCACCGTTAGCCAAATCTTACCCCGCAAAAACGCCCTAACACGCCGTACCTACCGTGGCACACCAAAAACAATTGCTGCTAATGTAGATCAGTTACTAGTCACTAGTTCATGGTTACCACGTCCTATCTGGGAACTGGTTGATCGCTATTTGATAGCAGCAGGACAACTTCAAGCTAATGCCATTATTATCATTAATAAAAGTGACCTAGAACAAAAACAAGCAACCGCTATTGATAAAAAAGCATTGCAAGATTATCGTGATATTGGCTACTCAGTAATCGCTATTAATGCACTCACTGGTGAAGGTGTCGATGAGTTACGTCAGTTAATGAATGCTAAAACCAATATCTTTGTTGGACGCTCTGGGGTTGGAAAGTCATCCATAGCACAACACTTTCTGCCTGATATTGAATTATTAGTGAATGACATTTCTCAAAATGGAGAAGGCCAACATACCACTACCACTGCTACGCTATATAATCTAGAAAACGATGCTTATCTTATCGACTCTCCAGGAGTGCGTGACTATGCTTTAGATGAATTAACAGCAAGAAAATTAAGCGATGGTTATCGTGAGTTTGCCCCTTACATCCAAGACTGTCGCTTTAATAACTGCACTCATAACCATGAGCCAAAATGCGCAGTAAGAACAGCGGTTAAGTCTGGAGAGATTTCTAACCCACGTTATCAACGTTATCTTGGTGCATTAATTAATATGGAAAACATGACTTAATTCAAAATAAGTGATCACACAAACTAAAACATTACTCAATATTCTGAACCTGCTCGCGCATTTGTTCTATTAATACCTTTAAATCGACAACAGCTTGGGTAGTTTTAGAGTCATTGGATTTGGAGCCAAGGGTATTCACTTCACGATTAAGTTCTTGCATTAAAAAATCTAACCGTCGCCCTACTGCATCTTTGCGTTGCAATACTAACGTTACTTCTTGAATATGCGCACTAAGGCGGTCAATCTCTTCGGTTACATCAAGACGCTGGGCTTGAATCACAAGCTCTTGTTCTAAACGATTTTCATCAAGCGTTAAATCAAGATCCGCAATACGTTTGAGCACTTTTTCTCGTAGTGCAAACAGCACCTCTTTGCGGCGCACACGTATTGATTGCACAATGGTTTCTATTTCATTACAACGCAGGGTAATAAAATGACTCAGTTGTTGTCCTTCACGTAAACGTGTGGCAATTAGATCATCTAATGTTTTCCCTAATAAACGTTGAGCTTGTTTAGCAATATCACTAAGATCTGTTGGTGGTGTTTCTATTACCCCTTTCCAGTTTAATATATCCATCGCTAAGAGAGAAACTGGCTTTTTGGATAGTGCTTCTATTTGCCGATGCACATCAAGTAATGCCTTAACCTGCCCTTCATTAATAGTAATATCATATGAGCTAGTAGCGGTTGATTCATAACTCAGTTTTGCTTCAATTTTACCCCGTTTCAAAGCATGACGAACCTGCTCTTTAAATTCATTTTGATGGCTGAGTAAAGCAGAAGGCAGGTGCATGCTAACATCAAGATAACGATGATTAACGGAGCGTAGCTCCCATTCAAGACTGCTATTTTCATCACTGAATTGACCGCGCGCATAAGCCGTCATGCTTTTTATTGCAGAAGTTTTTATTGTCATTTTTTTTAATGGATGCTATTAGTTGGAGGAGTATTTGTTTCACTAAAAAGACGCTTAACATCAACCTTATTAATCATATAATGGCTATTACAAAATTCACAATCAACATCGATACTGCCATGCTTGGCAATAATATCCTCAGCCTCATCAACCCCAAGGGAAATCACCATTTTCTCTATTTTTTGCTGTGAACACTGGCATTTAAACGTAATTTCTTCTTGCTCAAACACCCGTAGTTCTTCTTCGTGATATAAACGTTTTAAAATCGTCTCCATCTCTAATGTCAGCAATTCTTCATCCGTAATGGTGCTACTCAATGCTAAGGCACGCTCCCAGTTATCATCATTTGTTTCAAGAGAATCAGTCTCAGGAAGGCGTTGTAATAATAACCCTGTTGCTTTTTGTTCATCAGCAACTAACCATAAGCGTGTCGGTAATTGTTCTGACTGTTCAAAATAACGCGCTAAACTATCCGCCAATGAATTACCTTGTAATTCGACAATGCTTTGATAACGCTCACCGCCACCTTTTGGCTCAACCGAAATAATAATACGCCCCTCTCTAAAAAGATCCTGAAAATCTGCATTATCAGGAATATCCTCATTCCAACGCGCTAAACCCCGCACTGTATGATCAGAGGTTGCTTGCACTACCAGCATATGAACAGGAGCGGTAGCATGGATTTGTAGAATAAGAGAACCGTTAAACTTTAAGGTCGTTGCTAGTAGGGAAATAGCGGTCAACGCCTCACCTAAAACCTTACGAATAGGTGCAGGGTAATCAGCAGTTGCTTGCATCATCTGCCATGCTTGCTCTAATTGTACTAATTCACCGCGAACATTGGTGTTATCGATTAAAAATCGTTGTAATTTATCAGGCATAAAATTTAAAAATTGACGGTTAAAAAAAGAGTCTCAAAAACAAAAAATCCCCGCAAAAGCAGGGATCATTGATCTAGATTGTGAATATTGCTTACCGCATTATTTCACATAATGGTTATTTACGGAAATAAACCGTTGATAAGCCAAATCCTGTCCAAGACTGCATACCACCACGATACCATTTGATTTTCTCAGCAGGATAACCTTTCGCTAATAGTAGCTTAATATTAGCCGTTGATTGCTCACACCAAGCACCATTACAGAATAAAACTAATGTTTTAGCGTGGGTGAAATCAAGCTTTTCGCCTTTCATATCTGCCCCAAAACGACTCACAATAACCTCTTCTGCCGTTGCTGCATCCTCCCAAGTATCAGCACCTCTAACACTTAGTGTTGTCCAAGGGATATTAACAGACCCAGGGATAGTACCCCGCATCATCCACTCAGGTGTTCTAGCATCGATCACCATAACCGCTTCCCCTGCTGATGATCTTTTTAAATAATCCAACGTTTCTATCTCACCAATGGTTTCAACATTAGGGGCAATTGACATGGGTTCAATACAAAAAGGAGGACAAGCACGTGATGTTTTAGAAAAAGCAGGGTTAATAAGGTTATCATTATCTTGATTACGTTTAACCTCAACCTTTTTGCCGTCCACGTTAATCGTAACGCTCATGATGCTAGGGGTAATCCCTACTGGGTCTCTTTTGTCAGCCATCACAGTATGGCTACTAAAAAGAAGGATCATTCCCATCAATAATTGGGGGATTGTATTTCTATTTCTCATTTTATTCTCCTAAAGCTCTGGTAAATCGGTGGATATGATTAATCTAGCAAAATATGCCGTTATAACATCAAAACTAATGGTTAAATTTTAGTTGACACTTTATTATCTT
>JAGLDT010000222.1 GCA_023145485.1 Cocleimonas sp.
AATGCCATTGCTAAAAGACTCAATAAAAAGGATCAACAACGTGTTGCTTTATGGGGGCTTTTTAAATATAAAGCAGAGAAACATCTGTTAAAAAAGAACACTCGAAAACTACTTTCAGGCAAGCATCCTTATGATCACACTATCCTACTCTATGGGATTAAACGCATAGCGAGAAAGAGTACTAAAAAAGCCAATGATTTACTGCTTAAACTAGAAAAAAATTATCAATTTAGTGTACAAGAAAAAGCAGAAACGGCTAGCTATATTGCGATGCAGGATGCACTTAATCACAGTCCTTATGCACTCCAACATTTTGCGACCATTCCTGCACAATATCGTGATGATGATAGCAATGTATGGATGGCACGCATGGCATTACGTCAAAGTGATTGGGCAAAGGTTGGCGATGCGATTGATGCCATGAGTGAGGAGTATCAACAAAAAGATGTGTGGCGATATTGGAAGGCGCGTTCACTGGCTATTGCGGGGAAAGTAGATGAAGCGCTCGCTATGTATAAAGTTTTATCCAATGATGCTTCTTTTTATGGCTTTATTGCTGCTGATCATTTGCAGGATGATTATCACAGTCTAGCCATGCCTGAGCCTGATCGGGCAGAGTTAATCAATGTAATGCTGGATAAGAATATTGCTATTCAGCGTGCTTTGGAATTATTTAAAATTGGTTTTAGAAGCTCTGCTAAACGTGAATGGTTTTATGCACTGAAAGCAATGGATAAAGAGGAGAAACTGGCTGCTGCAAAATTAGCATTAGAAAAGAATCTACCCTTTATTGCGATTGTGAGTGTGGCTAAAACCAAAGATTGGAATCAGGTTGGCTTACGTTTTCCGCTTAAATTTCAAATGTTAATTCAAAAACATGCCAATACTAATGAGATTCCTGCTGCTTGGATCTATGGTGTAACACGTCGTGAAAGTGCTTTTGATGCCAATATTGCATCCAGTGCTAAGGCGCAAGGTCTGATGCAATTAATTCCACCCACAGCAAAAATGGTGGCTAGAAAATTAGATTTACCACCCTTAGCTAAAAATGATATTTTAATTCCCAATACCAATATTCAGCTGGGCAGTGCCTATCTCAAAGAGTTACTGCAACGCTTTAATGGTAATTTTGCTCAAGCGAGTGCTGCTTATAATGCAGGACCTTACCGTATTCCTAAATGGTTGCCTGATCAAGAACTAGAAGCAAGTCGTTGGATTGAAAGTATTCCTTTTTCTGAAACCCGTAAATATGTGCGTGCGGTGATGTCGTATACCACCATCTATGATTATAAATTAAATCATAAAACAGGCACTAATATCAGATTATCGCAACGTCTAGCGGCAATAGCCCCGCGAGAAATGAAGTGATGAGGCAAACAACACAACCTAAAAAACAACAGGGTGTTGCACTGATTATTGCATTAGTGATTACCACGGTTGCTGTTTCTTTAGCATCCGTTGCTATGTATCGTCAGCGTATACAAATACGACTATCAGGAAATATTTCTAATTTAGAACAAGCGTATCAATATGCGGTTGGAATGGAAGATTGGTCAAAAAAAATTCTAGAGAAGGATTTTAAAGATAACCCCAATGTTGATTCATTAAAAGAAGACTGGCATATCGCCTTGCCTCCGATTCCCATTCAAGGCGGTGCTTTGATTGGACAATTACATGATTTACAAGGCAGAATTAATTTAAATTCACTGCTAATGAAATATGCGCCACTTTCTAGGTCAAGACAACCAGCAGTAGCAGGGCAAGGCGGTGGAAAAAGAGGTAATAATTCTAATAGTCCTAATAACAATCAGCCTGCTGTCAAGGTCATAAAAACAGAGCCACTTATTCATCAACGTTTAACTGCATTGATTACAACTATCGATAAGGAGCAAGTACTAGGACCTCCTGAAAATTTTGTAGATATATTATGGGACTGGATTGATGCAAAGGATGAAGAACGTCAAGGCGGGGCTGAAAGTGGTTATTATCAATCACTGGAGGTTCCCTATATGGCTGCTAATGCTCCGTTAATGGATGTCAGTGAGCTATTACTATTAAAAGACCTTAGCAAAGAAATTGTTGATAAATTAAAACCTTTAGTCTCAACATTGCCTAAAGACACTCGCATTAATCTCAATACTGCACCGATGGAAGTATTAGAAGCAATCGGTTTTGATGCAACTACTGCTACTGCAATTAAAAAAGCCAGAGATGAAACACCCTTTGAAAATATCAATGACTTCTGGAATTTAGAAGAGGTAAAAACGCTGTTTTCGCCAAACTCTGAAATGGGCGATAAGAAAGCGAACTATGCACAAACATTAGGTATAACTACTGAATACTTTCTTCTTCAAGGCAAAGTGAATATTAATAATACGCGTATTTTTATTAATACGATTTTGGAACGAAAAAAAGGTAAAGTGCGTGTTATTAGGCGAGATTATGGGAACCCTTCTTAAATTGCTATTATATTTTCCGTGTAATTTAGGAAACGAAAGCATCGAATTCATCTTGATTTAAATATCTCATTGTGAGGAGCTTTGTAAACTTGATTTACAAACGACGAAGCAATCTACTCAATAAATGCAATAAACAGTTAACTATAAAACAGCAATGCAACTATTACTTATAAAACTTCACCTAGTGGAAACAGCTGATCAGGCATTGCTTGAGTCTGCGATTGTTACCAATAAACGAAAAAACAGCCATTTTGAAGCGATAGATTGGAATGATGTTCATAAACTGGCATCAGGAAAAAAAGTGGTAGTCTTTATTCCTAATGAAGATGTGTTACTGACTAGCATCAGTATTCCTAGTACTAATAAAAAGCAATTATTACAAGCAGTTCCCTATGCCTTAGAGGAGCGTTTGGCAGATGATATTGAGTCCCTGCATTTTGCTATTCATACTGAAAAAGAGAGTGATCTCACCCGTGTAGCCGTCATTAACCGACAAAAAATGGAACAGTGGTTAGACCTACTTCGACAACATAGTCTGCATCCTCATTATATTTTACCTAGTCTGTATTCAATTCCTTTTAAATCAGAGAGCTGGACGTTAATTAATAAAACCAATAAATCCTATTTACGCCAAGAAAAATGGTCAGGATTTAGCTGTGATCACAGCCTTTTACCACTTTTTTTAGCTGAAGAGATAGAAAAAAAAGCGCCAGAGGCAATTTATTATGCAGGGGATGAAAATCATTACCCTGCTGAGTTAAGTGAGTTTGAGAAACACTCATTTGATAATGTGAATACCGTTGAGCATGATGCTGTTGTTGATGTGTTAGAACTTAATTTACTGACAGGGTTTAGCCGTGGTAACAGTGTTTTATTTAATTTCAATTGGAAACCGTGGCGACCAACAGCAATCTTGGCAGGTGTCATTGGTGCTATCTGGCTGGGTATGATGGCTTGGCAAAATCATCTTTTAGATAAGAAACTAGCGAATATCGAAGCAGAAATAGAGTCTGTTTATAAAAAGACATTCCCAGGAGGTCGCATACAAAATGCGCCTATACAAATGGGTCAAAAATTAAAAGCATTGCAAAAAGATAATGGCTCTGTTGGTGGTTCACCCTTACGAGCTATTGCCACGGTCTCGCCCTTTTTAAAGAAATTCCCTAAAATATCCTTAAAAGAAATACGTCGCCAAAACAATGAATTATTGTTTATTATTAGCGCCCCCAACCTGACCCGCTTAGAAGCCTTCAAAAACACCTTAATCAAACAAGGCGCATTAAAAGTCGAAATAAAATCATCTACAACCACTGCCGATAAAGTGGAATCCACGCTTATTATTAAGGGGGTTGTATGAATGAGATAAAAAGCTGGTTTTTAATGCTCTCATCGAGAGAGAAAACACTGGTCTCAGTTGCCGTCGTCGCTGTTATAGTAATGGTATTCTGGCTAGGCGTATTAAACCCTATTCTATCGCAACATGAAAAGCTGACTAAACTAACCGAAGACAAACAAACAGAATTACTGATAATGCAACGGCAAAGCACCCTAGTAAAACAATTACAGCGACAAGTTAGCGCAAGCAGTAAAAAGAAAATCAGAGGCAATCCGCAACAACTTATTGAAAGAGCATTGCAAACATGGCGTTTAAAACCAAACTTACAGCGAATGCAGTCCCGAGGAGCTAATAAAGTTATTCTCTCGCTTAAAAAAGCCGACGCCGATAAGGTGATGTATTTTATTGCTGAATTAGAACAAAAATACGATTTAGCGAGTAATGAAATGATTATTAGTAAAAACAAAACCATTGGTACGGTGGATGTTCGCTTGACCTTGGAGAAAAAATGAAACTAAGGAATTTAATTCTGCTCGGTATGATCAGTTTTAGTGCCACCGCATTATGGAAGATGCCCGCTAGTTTTGCCTATCAATACGCACCTCATGGGAATCTTCAAGCGCAGGGGCTTTCTGGTACTCTCTGGAACGGTGAAGCAAAACAAGTCACCCTTAAAAAAATCACCTTAAATAATATTTCATGGAGGATTGATCCTCTAAAAAGCCTCACTAGTTTCGGATTAAAATCACAGATAGAAGTCCAAGACCCTAATCTAAGCGTAAATGGACTAGCAGGTATTAATTTCAGTCAAACCATTAGCTTGGAAAGCACCCAAATTGAAGCCACGGGTGCTTTTATCTCAAAGTTTCAAAAACTGGCTAAACTTAAAGGTGATATTAAAGCTAATATCATTCAACTTGAATTAATCAAAGGGCAACTTCCCTTGCTCGACGCAATCATTGAATGGAAACAAGGTGAATTAACTGCGCCAATAAGAATACGTCCAGCAGGTGACTATTCGATTATCGTAACACCCAATGATAAGGGGCTAAATGCTAAAATCAGCTCACACCAAGCCCCCTTAATCCTCAGCGGTGACGCTAATATAACGACCGACTGGAAATACAAGACTAATATTAAAATCAAAGCCGCCAGCGCTGCCAATAAAGGCATTATGAATATGCTAAAAATGGTCGTGGGTAAACTGGAACGAGATGGCTCTGCAATTATTAAACAACAAGGACAGTTAAACGCTTTTTATTAATGATGAACCTAACAAAAACCCCCGCCACGGTAGTAACTGGCTTTTTAGGTAGTGGAAAAACTACCCTACTCTCTAATATTATTCAACAATCTGGCAATAAGCGTATCGCTATTATTGTCAATGAGTTTGGTGAGACAGATATTGATTCTGATTTATTGCGTAGCTGTGCCATTGAAGGCTGTGAGGATAATAGTAATGAAGTTACTTTATTAGAAGATGGTATTTACGAACTTCCTAATGGTTGTATTTGTTGCACCGTTGAGGAAGAGTTTCTACCCGTGATGAAAAAACTGGTGGAACGACGTGATGAAATTGATCATGTGCTGATAGAAACTTCAGGGCTTGCTCTGCCAAAACCCTTAGTACAAGCGTTTAACTGGCCCGAGGTACAAAGTCATTTTACCGTTGATGCCGTGATTACGGTTGCAGATGGCCCTGCATTAGCGGAAGGTCGCTTTGCTCATAGTCATGAACAGTTAGAATCACAACGCCAAGCGGATGATAGTCTTGATCATGATCCGAGTATTCAAGAGTTATACGAGGATCAATTAGGCGCTGCTGATCTTATTATTATTAGTAAAACTGATTTAATCACCTCTGAACAACGCCAACATATTGAAGCGGATATTAATGCGCATACCGATGAGTCAGTGAAAGTGATTAGTATTGAACAGGGTAAAATTAATCCAGAACTTATTCTAGGCTTAGAAGCGGCCAGTGAAAACCGTATTGAATCGCTACATTCGCACCATGATCATCATCACGATCACGGCAAACACCATCACCATGCACATGATGACTTTGATTCGATCGTCATTTCAATGGGTATTGTTGATGGTGAGAAACTCCTACAGCAATTAGAAACCGTTATAGAAGCCCAAAATATCTATCGATCAAAAGGCTTTGTGGCATTAGCTAATAAACCCATGCGCCAAGTAATTCAAGCAGTTGGTTCTAGAATTGAGCAATATTTTGATCGGCTTTGGAAGGTAGATGAAACACCGCGTAC
>JAGLDT010000223.1 GCA_023145485.1 Cocleimonas sp.
TATTTTTCAGGCTGAATTGCTGTTAATTAGCAATCAACTTTTCAATCTCTAAAACCTTCTGCTCTACTAATTGTACATCTTGTTTTGATTCTACATTAAGTCGCAGTAAAGGCTCTGTATTTGAGCCACGCAGACTAAAGCGCCAGTGACTAAATTCCAGACTAATGCCGTCGATGGTATCAATCACTGGCTCTTCTTTTTCTTTATAGCTTTCTGAGGTGTAATACTGCATTACGTTATCAATGGCTTTCTGAGTGTCGGCAACTTTGTAATTTATTTCACCACTACAAGGATAAGCAAGCATACGTTCTGCAACTAGTTCTGATAACGGTTGTTGTTTATGACTCAGCAACTGTGCCACTAATAACCACGGAATCATGCCACTGTCGCAATAGGCGAAGTCTCTAAAATAGTGATGCGCGCTCATTTCCCCTCCATAGATTGCATTTTCGGCGCGCATCCTTTCTTTTATAAACGCATGACCTGTTTTTGATTGAATTGGGATTCCGCCTGCTTTTTTAACAATATCAATGGTATTCCATGTTAAGCGCGGATCGTGAATGATTTTTTCATTAAGGTGTTGTTCAAGAAAGGCTTCTGCAAGTAGCCCTACAATATAATAGCCTTCAATAAACTCACCCTTTTGATCAAACAAAAAACAACGATCAAAATCGCCATCCCATGCAATCCCCATATCGGCCTTATGTTGAATCACCGCATCTGTGGTGGTTTGACGGTTTTCAATTAATAAGGGATTAGGAATACCATTGGGAAAGGTGCCATCGGGCTGATGGTGTATTTTTATAAATTCAATTGGGATTTCTAATGACTTAAAACGTGCTTCTAGTGCATCGATCACATGCCCTGCTGCCCCATTGCCTGCATTGACGACTAATTTGAGTGGCTTCATCTGCTGTGGATTGATATACGTTAACAGATGCTCCACATAATCAGTTAATATAGATTGTTGCGTTAATGTACCTTGATGATCACAGAGTTTAAAATCTTGTAGCTCTGCTAGTGCTTGGATTGCTTTTAACCCTGTATCACCACTGATGGGCTTTGCGCCACGTGAAACAAATTTCATGCCATTAAAGTCGATAGGATTATGACTCGCAGTCACTTCAATCCCGCCATCTATGTCTAAATAAAAGGCTGCAAAATAGATTTCTTCGGTTCCTGTCATGCCAAGATCAATGACATCTGCACCCGCATCCATTAAGCCATTAGCAAGGGCTTGTTTTAGTGAGTCACTGCTAAGACGAATATCGCCCCCGATAGCCACCCGTTTTGCATTGAGGTATTGAGCATAAGCACGCCCTATTCTGTAAGCAATGTCTTCATTAAGTTCATCACCTAGTTTTCCACGCACATCGTAGGCTTTGAAACAGGTTAGTGTCTTATTTGTCATTGTCTGAGCGTCCGTATTGATCATCATAGCGTTCTATATCGTCTTCATCTAAATAACCACCTGATTGAACTTCAACCATTTCTAGTGGGATTTTCCCAGGATTAGCTAAACGGTGCATTGAACCTAGTGGAATATAGGTCGATTGATTTTCAGTGAGTAAAAAGGTTTTATCATCACAGGTAACTTCTGCGGTGCCTTTAACCACCACCCAATGTTCGGCGCGATGATGGTGTTTTTGCAGTGACAGTTTCGCCCCTGGATTAACGGTAATACGCTTTACCTGAAAACGATACCCGACATCAATACAATCATAACATCCCCAAGGTCGATACACTTCGGAATGATTTTGCGCTTCGGATGCATTTTTATCGATAAGGCGTTGCACAATTTTTTTAATATCCTGCGCCCGATCTTTATGCATGACTAAAGTGGCATCTTTGGTATCCACAACGACTAAATCCTCTACGCCAACCAAGGCAACCAAACGTTTTTCGGTGTAAATCAGATTATTATTGGCATTGTGTAGCATTGAATTACCCCTTACTACATTGCCGTATTCATCCTGCTCACCCACCTCCCATACTGCTGGCCAGCTACCCACATCATTCCAACCTGCATCCAAAGGAATCAGAGCAATATTATCAGAGCGTTCCATAATCGCATTATCAATGGATATATTAGGAGATGAACTAAAGCTTTTATTATCGACACGGATAAAGTCAATATCCCGTTCAGCTTTCTGAATAGCAACTTGACACGCTTGCAAAATATCAGGTTCATATTGTGCCACTGAATCAAGATAGTTCTTTGCTTGAAACATAAACATGCCACTATTCCATAAATAATGCCCATCGTTTAAATAAGATTCTGCTGTTGCTTGGTCAGGCTTTTCTACAAATTGCTCTACCTTATAAGCTAACGGTTTAATCTCTGCATCCTGCTTATTATATTTTATATAGCCATAGCCCGTTTCTGCTTTATTAGGAACAATGCCAAAGGTAACTAGCTTCCCTTGTTTCGCTGTCTTTTCAGCATGATCAATAGCGATATGAAACCTTTGAATATCGGTAATCACATGATCCGCAGGTAAAACTAACATCATTGCATCGGGATCTGCCTTTAATGCATGTAAAGCCGCTAGCACAATCGCGGGTGCGGTATTGCGTCCCACAGGTTCGAGTAAAATACCTTGATGAGCAAGATTTAACTCATGCAATTGCTCCGCCACCATAAAACGGTGATCTTCATTACAGACGATAATCGGAGGCTGTAAATGACTAACACCTTGTAATCGTAATAAGGTTGATTGCAATAAAGTGTTGTCCTCATCAACAACAGGTAGGAATTGTTTAGGTCGTTGTTTACGTGAAAGTGGCCACAGGCGAGTGCCTGAGCCACCTGATAGAATAACGGGGATCATAATGTTACCTTTTGGAATATTGATATGAAGTTTCAAACAAAAAAAGCGAGGACAATACCTCGCTTTTAACGCTTAATTTCCTAGTTGGTATTTTAGAGTAAAATTATGAGGGTGTGGTTAATTTCTTTAGCTCAACTTTTATTTCAGGATTAACTTTTTTATTTGAATTAAGTCCTTCTTCTTTCCTTGACGATGCTTCACTTTCAAGCTTCTCTTGACTATCTGTCTTAGAAACTTCTTGCACCACTTCCACTGATTTTTCTATTTCTTTGAGCTTTTCTTCCTTTTTTATATCAACTTTGATGATCTTCTCTTTTTTGGTGTGAGTTTTTTTATTCGGAGCTGAAATCTCACCTTCTATCAGCGATAAATCGGCTTTAATATTCGTAAAAATCCCCCTGCCAATCCCTTTCACTTCCATAATTTCAGCAATGCTCTGAAATTCTTTATTTGCTTGACGATAGTTAATAATTTTTATCGCCTTCTTTACCCCAATACCTTTTAAATAGTATTGAAAGGCAGAGGCATCGGCCTTATTGATATTCACTGTTTCAGCGAAGGCAGACACTGAAAAAATAGACAATAGGGTCGCGAGGAGTAGTGACTTATACTTCATGAGGATTCCTTATTTTTATAAATTAGAGGGGAAATAACGAGTCTACGCAAAAATAATAACAAGTGCTAAAACCAGTCGATAGATGGTAATCCTGTGATACACAGTCTGCATAACTGGTAGCACCCATTAGTCAATCGGTGTAAACTCCATCCAATATGATACACTGCCCTATTGCTTAAAACCTTGTTGCTATGCTCTCAAAAGTACGCCTAGCATAATGTCAAGGGGGTTTTCAGTAGACGTCTCTATCCTCGGACAGGCTCCTAGTCTCTTTTAGGCAATCATCATCTTTTGATAATAAAAACCAATAAATATCTTTTCAACTTCCAATATAAAAAATAACAAACTATGGCTAAAATACTGCTGTTAAATGGCCCCAATCTTAATTTACTAGGTCAACGCGAACCAGGGCATTATGGAACACTTTCCTTGTCTAATATTGAAAAAAAATTACAGCATATTGCGGCAAAAAAACATCACCAACTCGACTGTTTCCAAAGCAATGCTGAACATAAACTAGTTGACAGAATTCATACCGCACAGAGGGAAGACGTCAATTTTATCTTATTTAATCCCGCTGCATTCACACACACAAGCATCGCTCTACGAGATGCTTTATTAGCCACCCAGCTGCCTTTTATTGAAGTTCACTTATCCAATGTTTACCAACGGGAAACCTTTCGACACCACTCCTATTTTTCTGATATAGCAAAAGGCTGTATTATAGGACTTGGCCCTAAAGGTTATGAACTGGCTTTAGACGCAGCGATTGACACACTTAAAGCCTAGAAACTGAATCCGTGAGTTTAAAAACAAACAACCAAAAACTCAGATCCCAAGGCAATTACACAGGAAAAACCTAATGGATGTTCGTAAAGTAAAGAAACTAATTGAACTTGTTGAAGCGAGCGGTATCGCCGAATTAGAAATCATCGAAGGTGAGGAGTCAGTACGCATTATACGCTACAGCGCAGCCCCTGCTTCTATCGCAGCGCCTATTGTTGCTCCCGCCCTTCATCAAGAAGGTTCAGTTATAGGCATTTCTCCCACAGCAGAAACGGAGAGCGCAATCGTAGAGACAACCATTGACTCGCCTATGGTTGGTACTTTTTATCGTGCATCATCACCTAGCGCTCCTGCGTTTGCTCAGGTTGGGCAAAAAGTTGCGGTCGGTGATACCTTATGCATTATTGAGGCAATGAAAATGCTCAATGAAATCGAAGCCGACAAATCTGGTACCATCAAAACAATTTTAGTAGAGAATGAGCAACCAGTTGAATTTGGTGAACCTCTTTTTGTTATTGAATAATTCGGGGGACTAATAGAATGATAAAAAAACTACTGATCGCCAACCGTGGCGAAATAGCACTTCGTATTCTACGCGCCTGTCGAGAAATGGGGATTAAAACAGTTGCCATCCACTCAACAGCGGATAGGAATCTCAAACATGTTCGCCTTGCGGATGAAGCGGTTTGTATTGGCCCGCCTAGCTCTACTGAAAGCTATTTAAATATTCCCGCCATTATTAGCGCGGCTGAAGTCACTGATGCCGATGCGATTCATCCTGGTTATGGCTTCTTGTCTGAAAATGCTGATTTTGCAGAACGGGTGGAATCCAGTGGCTTTATATTTGTAGGACCAACGGCTGCTACCATTCGCATTATGGGGGATAAAATTTGCGCTAAAGAAGCCATGGAAAAAGCCAATGTTCCCTGTGTGCCAGGGTCTGAAGGGGCTATTCCTGATAATCCTGAAGAAGCATTGGCAATGGCGGAGCGTATTAGCTATCCATTAATCATTAAAGCAACGGGTGGTGGTGGCGGTCGAGGTATGCGGGTTGTTTATGATCCCTCTGACCTTATCGAGTCCATTGCCATGACTAAAGCAGAGGCAGGCGCAGCTTTTGGTAATGATGTGGTATTTATGGAGAAATTCCTCCAAAAACCACGTCATATTGAATTCCAAGTATTAGCCGATGAACACGGCAATGCCATTCATCTTTGTGAACGTGACTGCTCTATGCAACGTCGTAATCAAAAGGTCGTTGAAGAAGCGCCAGCCCCAGGTATTACGCCTGAACGACGCAAAGAGTTAGGTGATGTTATTAGTAAAGCCTGTGTTGAAATAGGCTACCGTGGCGCAGGGACATTTGAGTTTTTATACGAAAATGATGAGTTTTATTTTATCGAAATGAATACTCGTTTACAGGTTGAGCATCCCGTGACAGAGCTAATTACAGGGGTTGATCTCGTCAAGCAACAACTACTGATTGCTTCGGGCAAAAAATTGATGATCAAACAAGAAGATATTGTCCCGCGTGGGCATGCGATTGAATGCAGAATCAATGCGGAAGACCCTGATACCTTTATTCCATCCCCAGGGAAAATAGAACGTTTCCATCAACCTGGTGGCTTAGGTGTGAGGGTTGATTCACATATTTATGGTGGCTATACCGTCCCACCTCACTATGACTCCATGATCGGTAAACTGATCGTTCATGCTGATGATAGAGACTCTGCTATCGCACGCATGGAAGGCGCATTAACCGAAATGGTGGTTGAAGGCATCAAGACTAATATTCCACTGCAACGCAGAATTATGGCCGATACCGCATTTCGTAAAGGTGGTGCGGGTATTGATTATCTTGAGAAGAAACTTAGTCAAAAATAATGTCAACTAGCGATTCAGAGTATTGATACGTTAAGTTTTTCTCTAAATAAAGAAATATCAACTAGTTATGAAGTATAAGTAGATATATATAGCACGAAAAATATTTAT
>JAGLDT010000224.1 GCA_023145485.1 Cocleimonas sp.
TGTGTGTTGAGGTTCTTGCTATCACGATTCGACAAAATCAGAATATTAAAGGTATTGTAATAAATGAAAATGAAATCAAAATCTCCCAATACGCAGATTACACAGAACTAATGTTAAATGGAGATAACAGGTCATTTGAAGAAGCCATGAAAACGATAGGCGACTTTGATAGTAAATCGGGTCTCTTCTTGAATGCGGGTAAGACCAGTGCTATATGGCTAGGAAACAAACGTAATTCACCAGTAAAATATATGCCACATTTACAGATGGAGTGGAATCCAGCTAGATTTTAAATTCTTGGAATTTGGTTTACAAACAATTTGAAAGATTGCGAAGAAATTAATATCCGTGAAAAGTTTGCGCAAGTGAAAGCACTGTACAAAGTATGGATGAAAAGACAAATAACTCCCCTTGGCAGGGTTGCCATCCTGAAGTCACTTATTCTGTCGAAAATTATCTACTTGTGGATTCTGTTGCCTAATCCACCAGATACTATTATCGCTATGATACAAAATAATGTGTTTGAACTGGTGTGGAACAGAACAAATGGATAGGATCAGTAGGAAAGCAGCAATGACAAATATAGTAAAAGGAGGGCTTGGAGTACCAGATATTTAAATATATCTTACTGCATTGAAATTAATATGGATAAGAAAATTTAAAACAAGCAATCACAGATGGACATGTATTGTGAAAGCGATGTGCCCTACATTATATTTATAGAACAGTTAGGTACCAGTCTTCCTGTTAATGAACAAAGTAGGCTTGTACAAACAGTTTCTGGGTCGACGTCTTCAATTCACTCAGAAAACACAGAAGAGTTAATGGCAGAGCCTATCTTTTGCAATGATAATATTAAGATTGGGAATACAACTATTTTCTATAAAAGCTGGATGGACAACGGCATATATACTGCATTGGAAATACAGTGTGTGCAAATGGAAACTGTCTGTCCTTTGAACAGTTTAAAGAAAGATGCTGAGTAAACACACATTTTATCAGTACATACACAGGATACATTCACGCAATAAAAGGCTATATTCGTAAGACTGGATTAGTGGTCAATAGTAACAAATCAATCGCTTTAACTAAGGATCTCAAACTTATCTATTCTGTGAAGAAAGGGGCAAAATCGTACTATGATATTTTAACACCAGATCAAATAATACCACGGTGCTGTGATAAGAGGGAGGATAAATTAAATAAAACTATCAACTGGAAAAACACATTTCATATTTAAAAAAATACCTGAAATTAAAATAAAATGGTTACAACTTAGACTCGTACACCGTATTATGGCTACATATGTTATTTTAATGAACATTGGGGTTGTTATTGAAAATACATGCTCATTTTATCAAGAGCGAGACAGTATACATCATATTTTCTGGAGATGTGCTTGTGTCATACCTTTTTGGCAAGCTAAACACGAGTGTGACGCAGAGGC
>JAGLDT010000225.1 GCA_023145485.1 Cocleimonas sp.
CGTTGTAAATCAAAGCGAATATCACGTCCATTAGAGGCTTGTGAGGCAAAGGTGAAGCGTAGAGCATCGGTTCCATAAGCAGGAATACCGTCGGGAAATTGTCGCTTAGTTGCTTTTTTAATTTTCTCAGCGAGGTGCGGTTGCATCATATTACTGCTGCGTTTGACTAATAAATCTTCAAGCGAAATACCGTCAATAACGTCCAGCGGGTCAATCACATTGCCTTTGGACTTGGACATTTTCTGCCCGTCACCATCGCGCACCAATCCGTGCATATAGACTTCTTTGAACGGTACTTCACCGTCCATAAATTTGAGTCCAAACATAATCATGCGCGCAACCCAAAAGAAGATAATATCAAAGCCTGTCACTAGAACATTGGTGGGATACCATGTTTTCAGCGCATTGGTATTTTCAGGCCAACCTAATGTGGAAAAAGGCCAAAGGGCAGATGAGAACCAAGTATCCAACACGTCTTCATCTTGGCGTAATACAATCTCATCACCTAACTGATGTTTTTCACGTATTTCTTCTTCGGATTGCCCCACATAGATTTTATCAGCGTCATCATCATACCATGCAGGAATACGGTGTCCCCACCATAATTGACGTGAAATACACCAATCATTAATGTCGCGCATCCAGCTAAAATACATGTTTTTATAATTATCAGGCACGAATTTAATCCGACCACTTTCAACCGCTTCTATCGCAGGTGCCGCAAGCGGTGCAACTTTCACATACCACTGATCGGTCAAATAAGGCTCTACAATCACACCCGAACGATCACCCCGTGGTGGCTTCAGTTTATGCGGTTCTACTTTAACTAATAAACCTGCTTCATCCAAGTCTTCAAGAATTTTCTTACGCGCATCAAAACGATCCAGACCGCGATACGCTTCAGGCGCATTGTCATTCATAATTGCAGACGGCGTTAATAAATTGATGATTTCCATCTCATGACGCAGGCCAACTTCCCAGTCATTAAAATCATGTGCAGGCGT
>JAGLDT010000226.1 GCA_023145485.1 Cocleimonas sp.
ACACAGCCCGTACCAAATTCAGGATCAACGTATTCATCAATAATAATCGGAATCTTACGATCCGTCATTGGAACCCAAACTTCTTTGCCCACCATTTCGCTATAACGCGGGTCGCCTTCGCTAACCGCCAAAGCACCATCGGCTAAGATAGTCTCAGGACGCGTCGTCGCAATCTCCATAAAACCATCGCCTTCAACAAAGGGATACCTGACATGGTGCATAAAACCATCTTCTTCTTCGGCAATCACTTCAATATCAGACAAGGCGGTGTGCAAAACAGGATCCCAATTCACCAGACGTTTGCCACGATAAATCAAACCTTCGTTATAAAGCTGTACAAATACATTTTGCACCGAATCGGACAAACCATCGTCCATCGTAAAACGCTCACGCTCCCAATCAGGCGATGCACCCAAACGACGTAATTGTTGCGTAATCTGTCCACCCGACTGTTCTTTCCACTCCCAAACCCTCTCGATAAATTTTTCACGCCCTAGATCATGCCGATTCTTACCTTCCGCATTTAACTGGCGTTCTACCACCATCTGCGTCGCAATACCTGCGTGATCGGTGCCAGGTTGCCATAACGTATTCTCCCCTTTCATGCGGTGGTAACGAATCAAGGCATCCATAATGGTATCTTGAAAAGCATGCCCCATATGGAGTGTCCCTGTGACATTCGGCGGTGGAATCATAATGCAGTAAGGATCGCTGTCGCTATTATCATTTGGGCTAAAATAACCCTTATCTTCCCAATGTGTGTACCAGCGCTGCTCTATATCTTGAGGGGCGTAAATTTTATCCATAGATGTTATTTATTTTAGTAATGAAATTTGGTGAGTATGCTTTTTTTATTAAGTCCAAGAAGGGACGAAAGGGGCGATTATAGCGCGAAAGAACACATTAGACTATATTTTGGAATAGATGCCAGCAATTCTCAATTTAAAATCAGCCTGTAAACACATCCGCAATGGTATAGGCCTGAATTCAGCAGGAGACATAGCCAGATAAGCGGGATACTTACGGTTTTCATCAGGAAGCTGTTTTTTACTCACACAAAAAGGAAATTTTATTGCATAATCCCCGCCCTTCTTATCAAACGGATGACATCAATAATGTGGTTTAAAAATCTATATCTTTTCAAACTTAATAGCGAATTTTCCCACTCAGCTGAAGAGTTGCACGAAGCACTTGGCAAAAAACTATTTGCCCCCTGTTCTGCTGGGCAACGTGAAAGCACTGGCTGGACTTCACCACTTGGAAAAAACAGTGAGTCACTGACTCATGCAGCCAATGGTTATATTCTTATCACTATGTCACGCCAAGAAAAAATACTGCCTGCCTCTGTGATACGTGAAGAGCTAGAGGAGCGTGTAGATGATATTAAACGCAAGGAAAATCGTAAGGTTAGCAATGCTGAAAAAAAAGATTTGCGTGAGGAAATTGAATTTGAATTATTACCACGTGCCTTTGCTCGCACACAAAAATTTGATGCTTGGATAGACCCACGTGGTAGATGGATTGTGGTTAACACTAGCTCCTCAACACGGGCAGAAGAGTTAACGGAATTACTCCGTGAATGCATTGGTAGTTTACCTAGCGCATTACCAGAAACAGAAATTCCAGCCATTACTGCCATGACAAGTTGGCTCAAAGAAGAAAAAACACCTGCTCCTTTTATGTTAGGTAATGAGTGTGAGTTAAAAAGCCAAGATGAAGATAAAAGTGTTGCAAGTTTTAGAAAGCATGACCTTATTTCAGATGAAATCCAAAGTAATTTAGACTCAGGTAAAATGGCAACTAAATTAGGTTTGGAGTGGGATGAAAAAATAAGCTTTGTTTTAACAGACGAGTTCCAAATCAAAAAACTGAAATTTCTTGATATTTTAGCTGAAAAGCTGGATGCGGAAGACCCGCAGTCGCATGAAGAGCATATCGATATTGAATTTGCACTAATGACTGGAGAAGTCTCCAAGTTATTAGTTAATTTAGTAAAAGTTCTGGAAAAATAAAATACACGAGAAAATAGATGATGAGCATTACACGACTTGCTGTTACAGCAGGAGAGCCAGCAGGCATTGGTCCTGATTTACTGATTCAACTAGCGCAACAAAAGCAGATTGTAGAATTGGTGGTTATAGCTGATCCTAATGTAATGCTTGAACGCGCCCAAGCACTTAATATTCCACTAAGCCTACGTGAATACCAGCCAGATAAAGCACCTACTATCAATGCTGAAAATGAACTTACCATTCTCCCCATTCATTGCCCTAAAAAAGTGGTTGCGGGAGAGTTAAATCCAGCAAATGCTCATTATGTTTTAGCAACATTAGAGCGTGCAGCTGAAGGTTGTCTTCATGATGAATTTAAAGCAATTGTTACTGCACCACTGCATAAAGGTATTATCAATGATGCGGGCGTTCCTTTTACAGGGCATACCGAATTTTTTGCAGAAAAAACACAGGCTAAATTACCAGTAATGATGTTGATGGCTGACTCATTACGTGTTGCTTTAGCAACGACTCATTTGCCCGTCTCTAAAGTCAGTGAAGCTATTACAGAACAATCACTGACAGAGGTACTGGAAATAATGGATCATGATCTTCGTACCAAATTTGGTATAAAAACACCACATATCTTAGTTTGTGGCCTTAACCCTCATGCAGGAGAAGGCGGACATATGGGAATGGAAGAAATTGAGACAATTGAGCCAACACTAAATAAATTAAAAGCACAGGGGCTTAATATAACAGGACCACTCCCAGCCGACACATTGTTTACCCCACGTCATTTAGAAGGTGCAGATGCGGTGTTAGCCATGTTTCATGACCAAGGACTTCCTGTGTTGAAATACGCAGGGTTTGGTCATGCGGTTAATATCACACTAGGATTGCCCATTATTCGCACCTCGGTTGATCATGGTACGGCTTTGGATTTGGCAGGTACTAGAAAGGCGGAAATAGGCAGTTTAATTGCCGCAATTGATTGTGCAATTGAGATGATAGGTCATCAACAATAATCACTAAATTTTGAGACATTGACAGATACAAACTAATGATCAGTCTTTTGCATACCTTTTACTTTTTGGTATAGCAAAGAAATAACAACAGCAACCGAAGCTATAATAGCACCAATAAATAGACCGTGGATAAAAGCATTTAATAATACATTCATGATTGATTTCCTTATTATTTTTATTAAGATTAAAAGCTTAGGAGGTAAATTTTAGCAGTAAAATTTACCTCCCTAAATAAAACAGGAGGGGGATTGTAGGTATCTGAGTATACATGAGAGCTGAACCAATCCATTGACAATCATCATTTCAGATAATAAACCTTAACATTCCGACGAAGTGTATATTGAAGTCTTCGGAAATGACTTATCTGAAAAACAATAGCGCTGTAGTTTCAATAAATTGACTATTTCCACTGTCATTTTTTACTGAAGGCCGAGGATTTAATAAGATGCGAAACTATAACGCAAAACTTTTACTCCAGATTGGATGTTCTCAGGAGGCACATAGTTATTTTACGCAACGATCTGGGAGCATTCAAGCTGGAGTAAAAAGGCAAGTTAGATTTCGGGTGTTATTGAATCCTCAGTCCTAAGGCAAGAAAAACTTTCACTAGACTAGCCTTAATCAAATTTAATCTCACTAACAATTGCCTGTAATCCTCTGGCTTGAAGCATTATCTGTACTGGAGGGCCAATATAACGACTCAGGTTTTCTACAAAAACTTGTTCATACGTTCCTGTTTGTGCAATGTCGTCATCCGTTTGATTTAGCAATAATTTACGCCCACCTTTGTGATCAATAGCGTAAATGCGAAAAAAAGCACCACTTTTAAGGGTTATACGTTTAAACTGCCAGCTTAGATTTAGCTCATTTTTATGACCTGTTTGTAACGCCATAGGAGGAGAGATGGCTTTGTCTCTATCGATACGCCAGCCATTTATTCCTGCTCCAGTAATTGGCGCCATGGTATTCATTAGTGATTGTTCTTTTTTGGATTCTATAATTTGAATTCCATCGGCGGTTATTAGTAACTGATCGTGGTTATTTTCTTGAAGAGGTTGAGTAGGCGCAGGTGTAATGGTTTTAATAGGTATTATACTAGGACGGGTAGGTATTGCTTTACTGGGAGAAAAAGGAGGGCGTTTTTTCAGTGGCGGGAGATAAGCAGGCGCTGGGGAGTTTAAGTATTGCATTAGGGCTGCATATTTTGGGGTTGATGCTTGGTTAACATGATCTAGCATCGAGAAGAAATTTTTATTAGTCAGTTCACCAATTCCATAGAAGTGCATTAGTAGTCCACCCCCATGTTTTGCCCAGCCTGATAAATAGCGCTCATACGCTTCTTGCATACGCGGGTCTTTTTGTGCGCGCATAAACATATTTAAAACAGCAGGGTCTTTTACAGTATGAGGTGGATCGTAACGGATAAGATGTTGCCCTGCTTCATAAGCAAGTAATTCCAAACCGTATTTATCCGCCAGTTTTTTGCTACTATCAGCATACAGCCCTAAGGTAAGATTGATTGCCCCCCCAGGATGCCCTTTTTTTAATACACCACCTTCTAAAATTTCACGAAATAAACGTGTCATGCCACCGTCAGGGTCTTTTGTCCATTGCTTGACTTCAGGGCGATGCTCCAAACGGGCTATATAGTCGCCAAAATAAGGGCCAACCGCATAAGCATCCACGTATTTCCCGCAGCCTCCTGCTTCTTTCCATAGAGGGCAGTCCAGTGTTTCTGTACCCACCCAAGGCACGGCCGCCTGAGCGGATAACACACATTTTACGCGATTGCGTTGCTTGCCAAATTCCTTTTTCCAGATATTGCACATTTCAACGGTGCGCTTAGCATACCAATTAGTCGCCATTGACACCCTGCGCTGATAGGGCGGTTTATCCGTATAAGGAAAGCGCCATAATTTATCCGCTTTACGGGCCGCATAGGTGGTAGCGGGGAAAATGGTATTCCACATTTCATTGGAGTATTCGAGATAAATTTTTTGATCTTTTCGTAAACGTTTTTTAACCATCTTTGCATAACGCAACATATAATCATCACTGGCTTTATAAGGCACACTTAACCACGGCGTAGCATTGATAATATTGGCTAGATCAATCATTCGTTCTGCGGGAACACCTTTAGTACCAGAATAATGAGCAAATGAGGGCGTAGCACGTTGATACCATTCTGTCGCATCATTACCGCGTGTATTAGACCATGTCATAAAGCGAATAGCCTCAAGGGGTTCTAGACGGTTTAAATAGTCAATATTAAATATTTGCTGTTGATAATTATGTTCATTCCTTTTTGCAACAATATGAATTTCACGAATATAGTTTTGTGGGTTAGTAGCTGTAATAAGTAAACGTAGATTACGTTTGGGTGATCGCAAATCAAATTCAATATGTCCTGCACGATTTTGAATGATCTTTAAGTCCCCCTCTAACTTGATAGCACCCTGCCCTTTATAAAGTACGACATAGCGACCTGAAGGGAAGTGTTCTGGTAGTCTCCATGTACTAGTGACGCTTGTATAGATTGGTTTTTCCTCTGGTAATGGTATAGATTTCACCCATCCATCTTCATCTAAATCGAGGAGTTTTTGCTCTTGTGTGTTAAAGGAATTTTTTTGCGTACAATCAGGGTCAAGTCCTTGTTTAGTTTGCCAATCATAGCGACAAGATGTAAACCACCCTCGCGAAATTTTAAAAATATCAGTAAATGGAATGGCAGAGGTCAGTTTATCAAGACTACCTACATTAGTGCCCAATCGTGGATTGGAGCTGTATTTGGCAGATACGGATGGTATAATAAAAAAGCAACATAATAGAATAATGATAAAATGGATTGATTTTCTTAAAACCAGTTTGTTGATGCTCGGTTGCAATGTTCTTCCCTTTGTTATAATTAATTGAATAGCGCATCCGTCGTGTCAGAGCGTTTCTCTGATCTTCGCGTGCTAACATTACAAGGACTTAAGTTTATAGAGTTTTGAGTCTTAAGATAATAAAAAACATACTAACTAAACTATAAATGGAGCATATCATGAATCCAGAAATGTTAGGAAAAATAACAGCTATCAAAGGCGTTATTGGTGTAACATTGACCGACCCCTATGGCGAGTTATTATCCTCTTCGATTGATGATGAGAAAGTAAATGAATTCATCGCATTTCTACCCGGTATTACCCCCGTTATTGAAGAAGGTCTTGGCTTGGGCGTCGTTAGTCAAGTAATGTTAAAAGGTCCGCAACTTGATAATCTTACAATCTTTATTGATAAGGGGCAGTCATTAGGTGTGCAGTCAGAGCCACGTGGTTCTATGCAAGTTTTAAGTCGGCAAATTAAGGAAGTAATTACCTCTTAAACAGGATAATAAAATGAAGTCCATTCTTGAGAATATAGTGGCGTTACGGGGTGTGCATTACGCCTGCATTTATCAAAGCGGGGAGGTGCTGGCTTCTACTTTTCCTAATAGCAATGAGGAGGGTATTTCTAATGCTGCACAAGCTGTCGAACAAATATTTTCAGCATTAGAAGCAATAGGACAAGCCCATAATGAAGTGTATTTAACAATGGGTGAAATGCTATTGATTTCTTATCTGTTTGATGATGAGTATCTCGTGATGCTATTGACTGATAGTAAAATAAACTTCCCTCTTATTCATATGGGTGTTAAGTCAGCTTCGGTTAAAATAAAAACCATTTCATCCGAACAGGCACAAACGACTCAGCCAATTCCTCAACCCATTGAGAAAGCCTCCCCCCCAGAAGTAATAACGCCTGAAATTCAGAAAATACTTCCTCAGGAAGTCCCCGCACCTGTAGCCATTAGTCTAGCCGTAAGAGCTGTTATGGACAGTTTTGAGGAATTATTAATTGATTATCTGGGCCCTGCAGCCGTATTTGTTTTTGAGGATGGCGTGGATTTGTGGCGTAAAAAATATATGCCAACAGAAGAAACACTAATAAATCTGGCTGAAATCTTGGCATTAGAGCTAAATCCAGGTGATGAACGCAATGATTTTATGGCTAAAGCCAAAGGATACTTATAATTATGAAAAAAATACGCAACAAACTTTTATTCTCAATGCTCTTAGTCACTATCTTGCCACTCTTGCTAGTAGGAGGCTATTCACTTTATTCAACGACGGATAGTTTGCGTCAGAGCAGTGTCATTACACTGGAAAATAAAGTCTCTTTAGTCAGCGAGCGCGTAGGGAATTTTCTTGAAAATGTCTCTAGTGATTTATTTTACTTACGTGACTCTAGTGCCGTTAATCTCTATCTATCAGGTCTTGAAGGTGATAAGGAGTCTAGTCAGTTATTATTAGAAAATTTAATCAGTAATTTGAGTGTCTTTTCTCGTAAGCGAAAAATTTATCATCAGATTCGTTTTATCAATACCGATGGAATGGAAATTGTACGTGTTAATTATAACGGTAGTGATGTCAGCATTACTGAAAAGGATAAATTACAAAATAAAAAGGGGCGTTATTATTTTGATGATACGATTAAGCTAAAAAAAGACGAATTAATGATTTCTCCTTTAGACCTTAATCGTGAAAAAAATAAGGTTGAAATACCTGTCCGTCCTACTATTCGCTATGCAACCCCCATCTTTAACGAGAGTAATAAGCTACAAGGAATTATTATTTTAAATGTTTTGGCAAAGAATTTTCTCGATATTATTAGTAGAGAAAATAGGGAGGGTGAGACCTTAGCCTTTGTAAATAATGACGGCTATTACTATCAACACCCTAATGAAAGTAAATTATGGGGAAGTAAACGTGATTTAGGGACAGGTATAAACTTGTTTACTGATAAATCATCAGTACAAAAGAGCATAATTAAGCAAAAGAGCGTCGGTCATTTTGAAACAGGTGATGATATTGCATCTTATACGCCTGTATTACTTAATAATGGACAATATCAATTAGGAACAATTATTGACTTTGTTCCTAAAGAAGTTGTTTTTGCACCGATGTCAGTCTTTATGTGGATTTTTCTAGGGATTGCCTTATTGGCTTTACTGGGTGCCTTTTTATTAGCAGCTATATTGTCATCTTCTATTTCTCGCCCATTGGAAACATTAAAAGACGAAGTGGAAAAATTAGCAAAAGGAGATATGAGCTCTGCTATTGATGTTGAAACCAATGACGAGATCGGTGAACTATCACATGCAGTTGAAAAGCTTCGTCGTTCAATGCAAATTCTAATGAGACGTGCAGGAAGATAATAGGTGTGAAAAATGGCTAAAGTTACTATGGGAATCTTAATTTGTACTCTATTACTCTCTGGCAATGCAATAGGGGCAGAGGAAAGTACCGAGCGTTTAAAAACTATTAGTAAGGCTGTTAGCGCTCAATTATTGCGTATGAAAGAGAAAAAAAGAGTGACTAAATCTGATGATGCTAAGCAACAAAGTCAAGGGGATGATTCTAAGTCACTTTCTAATGCTAAAATTACGGATCCCCCTGCTTTACCAACAAAATCACCAAAGGTTGAAAAGGACGATCAACAGTCAACTGAAAATGTAGTCAATAAGGGGACTGCTGTAACGCTTTCTGGTGAGTCGCTTGAGATGGCGAAGAAAAAGGATGAAACCTTGCAACAGAGTGAAAAAATAGTAAATAAATCTGTTAAATTAGACGTAAAGAAGGTTCCTCAGACTAATCTTCAGAAAAATGATTTACTTAGGCAACAAATTCAAAATATAGTGAATACCAAGTAAACTAGTATGTTATGTGCACGGATCTACTTGGTTCTATTAGGAAAAAAGAACAGCAAGTTTGTCGTATGGCAACTTGTTGTATTTCTACCTCTTACTTTTACTAGTTTACATTTTGTAATTATTTCTTGGCTACCAGGGAATTGTACCGTACAAACCCCCTTTTTAGAGTGATCATAAAGTTCGCAAGATGCATAGCCTTTTCGTTTTCCAACACGTAGCGATGTATTTTTCTTTTTATTATACATTGCCCTTACCGCAAAAATGGATGACTTCTTAATATCCTTAATGGTGAGCTTTTTATTTGGAGTATTGACCGTTGCAAAGAGCGTATTTGACAGTAAAATCAATACTGTTGAAATAAATAGTGTTGTTTTCATTATATTTCCCTTTAGATTTCCTTATGCTAAATAATTGTATTTTTTGGTAAAAAATACAAAAAATCAACTCTGATTAATTTATCCGCACAATTAGTTGCATTAATAATAAACAGTAATTATCAGTGACCAGTCTAATACAAGCATACTTCCTATTAGTATGTTTAGTCACCATTCTTAACAAAATTAACAACTTCCATAAAAAGACTAAGGGGTTTGATTTTGTCTATCCACAAAGGGAACTAGTATTATAAAAAAAATTAAGGCAAACTAAAAACCACGTTAATTAGCATATTATAAAATACTAATG
>JAGLDT010000227.1 GCA_023145485.1 Cocleimonas sp.
ATCTAGTTTTTTACGTTCCAATTTACTGCGAGCGTATCTGATTAAGTCATGGGTTTCAGCTGCAAAGCCAACGGTAAATAAATCTTCAAATTGATGACTAATATCAAACAGAATATCGGCATTTTGTTTGAGTTGTAAGTGCAGATGTTCGCCTGATTTTTTAATCTTTTTACTGAAAATATCTTTAGTGGAAAAATCAGAAACCGCAGCGGTGGCAATAAAAATATCGGCATATTTAGCAGCAGCTAGTGTTGCAGCATGCATTTGTGCCGCGGACTCTACTTTAATAACATCGATATTTTGAGGTGTGGCAACAGTGACTGGTCCAGAAATAATGGTTACTTTTGCGCCTAGCTCTTGTGCTGCAATTGCAATGGAATAGCCCATTTTTCCTGAGCTTCTATTGGTAATATAGCGGACAGGATCAATGGCTTCTCTTGTTGGGCCTGCTGTGAGTAAAATATGTTTGCCATAAAGTCGTTGCTGTTTTTGTGAGGTTGCTTGATCCAAGAGTAGCATTGCAACGATTTGATCAGGCTCTAGCATTCGACCAGTACCTGTTTCTCCACAAGCTTGCTCACCACTTGCAGGGCCGTGAATTTTCATCCCACGTTGTAGAAGTGTGTGTTGGTTTGCTTGGGTTGCAGTATTTACCCACATCACACGGTTCATTGCAGGTGCAAGATGAATCGGCGCTTCTGTTGCTAGACATAAGGTGCTGAGTAAATCATTCGCCATCCCCTGTGCTAAACGCGCCATAATATCAGCGCTTGCAGGTGCTATTAGCACCAGATCAGCCCAGCGAGCTAGCTCAATATGCCCCATAGCAGCTTCAGCATTGCTGTTTAGCAAATCCGTATGGACAGGGTGACCTGATAAGGCTTGAAAGGTGAGTGGCGTGATAAATTGAGTTGCAGCATCTGTCATGCAAACCCGTACAGTTGCCCCAGCTTTGATTAGCTGACGCACCAGTATTGCCGACTTATAAGCAGCAATACCGCCACTTATCCCCACAACGATGTTTTTATTTAATGGCTTAGTCATAATTCGACAGAGTGTAGCAAACTTCTAGGGAGATTCACTAAATTATGACAATCAAAGATTGGGCAATAGAAGATAGACCACGTGAAAAGCTATTACTGCGTGG
>JAGLDT010000228.1 GCA_023145485.1 Cocleimonas sp.
GATATGGTTGATGATGATGAGCTTCTAGAGTTGGTTGAAATGGAAGTGCGTGAATTACTGGATATGTATGAATTTCCTGGTGATGATACGCCTATTATTACAGGTTCTGCATTAAAAGCATTAGATGGCGATGAAGCTTATGTGGAAAAAATTGTAGAGTTAGTTGATGCGTTAGATACTTATATTCCAGAGCCAGAGCGTGCAGTTGATGGTGCTTTCATTATGCCAGTGGAAGACGTGTTTTCAATCTCAGGTCGTGGAACAGTGGTTACAGGACGAATTGAGCGTGGAATAGTGCACGTTGGTGACGAAATTGAAATCGTTGGCATCAAAGATACACAAAAATCAACTTGTACTGGTGTTGAAATGTTTCGTAAGTTGCTAGATGAAGGTCAAGCAGGCGATAACGTCGGTGTATTGTTGCGTGGAACTAAACGTGATGATGTAGAGCGTGGGCAAGTACTTTGTGCACCAGGTTCAGTCACGCCACATACAAAATTTGAAGCAGAAGTTTATGTACTATCAAAAGATGAGGGTGGCCGTCATACGCCGTTCTTCACCAACTATCGCCCACAATTCTATTTCAGGACAACGGATGTAACAGGTGCTTGTGATCTGCCAGAAGGTGTGGAAATGGTTATGCCAGGTGATAATGTTAAAATGGTAGTGACACTCATCAATCCAATAGCAATGGAAGACGGTTTACGTTTCGCTATTCGTGAGGGTGGGCGCACAGTCGGCGCAGGTGTTGTTGCTAAAGTTGTAGAGTAAGCCCGTTAAGGGGTTAAATCGGTTCGTTAAACAGTTAAATTGAGTATTAAATATGTCAGGTCAAAGAATCCGAATTCGTCTTAAATCGTTCGATCATAAACTTATCGATCGTTCGGCTAGTGAAATTATCGAAACAGCAAAGCGTACAGGTGCAAGAGTAAAGGGGCCTATTCCTTTACCTACTAGAAAAGAGCGTTTTACTATCTTGATTTCTCCACATGTTAATAAAGATGCGCGAGATCAGTACGAAATCCGCACGCACAAGCGTTTAATGGATATTGTCGATCCAACAGAGCGTACTGTTGATGCGCTTATGAAGCTAGATTTAGCGGCTGGTGTTGATGTGCAAATTAAATTAAATTAAGCCGTATTAGGAGAGAGTCTATAATTTTGTAAAAAAATGGAATTATAGGTTTCCTCTAGCCAGTATGTCTGGCATAATGCGCGCCTTTCTCGGCTCGGCTAACCCCGAGCCGATTTTATCCAAGCAGATATAAAAGTAGGTTTTACCGCAAATAAATGGTGAGATTAGAAGATAAATATCTGTCTTGTTAAGTGTTTTAGAATGAGGTGTTAAATGGCAATCAGTCTACTGGGTCGCAAGGTTGGAATGACTCGGATATACAATGAGGATGGTTCTGCTACGCCAGTCACAGTTTTGGAGATGACTCCTAACAAGGTGTCTCAAGTTAAATCTTTGGAAGTTGATGGCTACACCGCTATTCAGTTAGTCGCAGGTTCTAAGAAAGCTTCAAGGGTGAACAAAGCACAGGCTGGTCACTTTGCAAAAGCAAATACTGAAGCTGGTACACAAATTTGCGAATCACGCATAGATAATATTGAAAATTACGAATTAGGTTCGGAAGTTAAAGTTGATATCTTTGAAGAAGGTCAATTAATTGATGTAACAGGGACAAGTAAAGGTAAAGGCTTTGCCGGTGTTCTTAAACGTTATAATTTTGCTGGAAAAGATGCAACACATGGTAACTCAATCAATCATAGAACCCCAGGTTCGATTGGTCAGAACCAAACACCTGGTCGTGTTTTTAAAGGTAAAAAGATGACTGGGCATATGGGTGACGTGAGAACAACGACGCAAAATCTTAAAGTTGTTCGCATTGATTTAGATAAGAATTTATTGCTAGTTCAAGGTGCAGTTCCAGGAGCTCCTGGTGGCAGTATTTCTGTGAAAGCAGCAGTTAAGGTTAAAAGGTAATAGCGATGAAAGTTGATATGGCGAACGGTAGTTCGGTCGATCTCGATGATGCTGTTTTTGCGAGAGAGTTTAATGAGGCTTTAGTTCATCAAGCGGTTGTGGCATATCAGGCTGGATCACGCTCGGGGACTAAAGCACAAAAAAGCAGATCTGATGTTAGTGGTGGTGGTGCAAAACCATGGCGTCAAAAAGGTACGGGCAGAGCAAGAGCAGGTACGTCACGTGGTCCAATCTGGCGTAAAGGTGGTGTTACTTTTGCAGCACGTCCTCGCGATTATTCTCAAAAATTAAATAAAAAAATGTATCGTGCTGCAATGCGATCTATTTTTTCAGAGTTAGTACGACAAGAGCGTTTTATTGTTGTAGATGGTTTTGGTATGGATAAGCCAAGTACAAAAGCAATGATTGCTTTTCTCGATGGCGTTAGTGCTGATAAGGGGGCTTTATTAGTGAGTCCAGAAAATGATGCTAACGTACATTTGTCTTCTCGCAATATTCCTTATTGTCAGTCTTCAAGTGTTTCAGGATTAAATCCTTTGAGCTTGGTGTCTCACGATAAAATAGTAGTTACATCCGATGCGCTAGGAAAGATTCAGGAGTGGTTAGCATGAGTCAGGAACGTTTATATCATGTGGTTTTTGGACCTCATGTTACAGAAAAATCTGTGATGCAATCCGAGCAAGCTAATATGCATGCTTTCAAAGTTTCGGTTAACTCAACGAAACGTGAAATAAAGCAAGCTGTAGAAATGTTGTTTGAAGTTAAAGTTGATAATGTTCGCACTGTTAATGTGAAAGGCAAGCAGAAAAACTTTGGACGCAGAGCAGGTAAGCGTAAAGACTGGAAAAAGGCCTATGTTCGTTTGGCTGAAGGTCAAACTCTG
>JAGLDT010000229.1 GCA_023145485.1 Cocleimonas sp.
AAAGTGTTACCTTGCTATGAACCACGCCAAAAAAACTACCTGCTATTCCAGCCTTAACAGATCTTAACTTCAGAAAAACGCTTTCTGTCCCTGCTTTATTAAAGTGCAGTGGTTTAATGACCCCCTGTACAACAATAGGAAAACTCTAGATTATAAATCACCCACAATAGAGGTGAAAAATGGGATCAAATAACACAAAAGAATTAAAAAAGTATGATCTTGCCTACAGTTTATGAAAAGTTACCGTTAACTTGCCTTTTTGTATCAGCTTGAATGCTTGGAGTGGCCTAACTACAATGGCAACCCTTGATCCCATTCATTACGCTTTTCCTTTACTGGTTTAAAATGTGTCACTGCTATATCAACAAAGGCTCTAACTTTGGCTGATAAGTGTTTGCTTGAAGGATAGAGTAAAGAAATATCTTCCGTTTGTGGTCGCCAGTCATGCAATATAATGTTTACTTCTCCTTTTCTAATCGCATCGCCTACGATAAAGGTGGGGAGTGCTGCAATTCCCATACCATTGATCATCGCATCACAAATTAGATTGCCATTATTGGAGGTTAACAGGCTATTAATAATGACCTGTCGCTTTTTCCCTGTTGCATCTTCAAGTATCCAATATTTCATCGAATCACTGTAAGCATAACGAATACAGTGATGATTTTTTAGATCATTCGGTGTTTGTGGTTCGCCGTATTGTTGTAAATAAGCAGGGGATGCACACAAAACAATATGACAAGGTGCGAGCTTTCTAGCAATAAGGCTAGAATCTTTGAGCGTCGCGATGCGTAATGCAAGATCATAGCCTTCTTCAACTAAGTCGATTTTTCGGTCATTCAAGCTGATATCAATAATGACTTTAGGGTATTGCTGTTGATATTTTGCCAATAGTTTACCCATATGACGAACGCCAAAGGACATCGGTGCATTAATTTTCAATGTCCCACGAGGTTCTGCGGTCAAGCCTGATACCACACATTCCGCTTCTTCAACTGACTCTAAGATAACTTTGGCGCGCTCATAAAAAGCAATCCCAGCCTCTGTTGGTGTGAGTCGCCGTGTGGTTCGGTTTAACAGCCTTCCTCCTAAATGTGCTTCAAGTTTTGCTAGTTGCTTACTTACCGCTCCTTTAGAAAGATCGAGATGATCTGCCGCAAGGCTGAGCTGTCCCATTTCTATAATATGGCAATAAAGGTTCATTGCACTTAATCTATCCATTTAACCCTTCTTTAAACAGTTTCTATAATGGAAACTATAAGTTTATCTATGGCTTATTTATTCCTAATGCTTGATTTTCTATACTAAATTCATTACATCAAACAAGCAATAAGAGAGCATTAAAATGATGAAAAAAGAAATCAAAAAGATTATTACTGGGGTAAAAACATCCGATGGCAAAGGGGTGCAACTCACTCGCATTATTGACTCACCCACGTTAGATATGCTTGACCCTTTTTTGTTAATGGATGCTTTTGGTTCAGATGAACCGCAAGATTATATTGGTGGCTTTCCCCCACATCCCCACCGTGGTTTTGAAACCGTCACTTATATGTTTGCAGGTAAAATGCGCCATAAAGACAGCGTCGGTAATTCAGGGATTATTGAAACAGACGGTGTGCAATGGATGCGTGCAGGCAAAGGCATTATTCATTCTGAAATGCCAGAGCAGGAGGAGGGTTTGCTCTCAGGTGTGCAGCTATGGGTAAACTTACCCGCCTCACACAAAATGTCTGAACCTAGCTACCAAGAAATAAATGGAGACGGTATACCCAAAGAAACAAGAGGTGATGATTGTTTTTTAAAGGTTATTGCGGGTAAAACTAAAAACGGTACGCAAGGCGCTATTAGTAACGACTTAGTTGATCCACTTTATTGGGATATTCACTTATCTCAACACGCCCGTTTTGATGATCAAATACCCGCAGGTCACAACGCATTTATCTATATGATAGAAGGCAAAGTAACAGTCTGTGGCGCACCCATTATTAAAAATCAACTTGCCGTATTAAGCGAGGGTAATCACATTGAAATAAAATCAACATCAGCTACTGCTCGATTGCTCTTAGTGGCAGGCAAGCCATTAAATGAACCCGTTGCAAGAGGTGGCCCTTTTGTCATGAATACGCCAGAAGAAATTCAACAGGCATTCGCAGATTATGAATCAGGGAAATTAGGTCAGCAAGATAGTCTGCGTTGAAGCACAAAATACAGGCATATAATTAATCCAAAATAAGCTGTGTTTATATATGGTTAAGAGGCTCCGGACTTCATTTCAAAACAGGCTTCTCGTGTCTGC
>JAGLDT010000023.1 GCA_023145485.1 Cocleimonas sp.
CCCGCATGACCAAATAATTCCGCACCAACTTGTCGCGGAGAGCGTGAGCCACCCTGATGCGCAGCTTGGGTGCGTAATACCGTGCCAATATAGCAAAGACGGTTAGGACGGTTATCAATGGTGTCATTTCTCATCCGATGCGCGTCAATGCGAGCGACTTGTGGTGTCATATCTGCGCGCACACCCATCAGGCGACCTGTTAATTGATCGGTGATTTTAACTGTTTGTAAATCAAGCCCTGTTCCCATGCCGATACGCAGGGATTCCATGTATTCAACTAATGGAGGGTTAACGAGTCGATAACCCCAGCTTGCATAGAGGTCGATTAGCTGACGACGAAATACTTCAAGTGACTCCGCTTCGTCAGGTAACGACTCATGAATGCCTTCAGGGAGTAGCCATGTAGTCATGTTTTACTACCGTTATAGAGTTGATAATTAAGAAATAAGCAAGCCGTTTAAATTGCCTGCTGTGTTATTAAATCCTTATTTCTAAGAGTTGGTTGGCTCATTTTAATCACTCATTTCTCAACCTAAAGCGTCCAATATTTTTTTGTGCAGTGTTTCCACACACTAAAACTTGGACGTTGAAAGGAAATGTAATAAATGAACCTCTATAGCCTTAAACAATATAAAGTAAAACCAGCCCTGCGATGATGCTAGCAAGCCCCATAGTGCGTAAGCTTTTAGAGGGGGCTTGCTGTAGGCTACGATAAACTTCCTTAACTTTTTCAGGAATAGTAAAGGGTAGTAAGCCCTCGATGATTAAAACCAATGCAAAAGCAGTGAGTAAATCGTGCCAATTTATATTCACTTCTGCGCTGGCTCAACGGTTGGCGTTTCTTCTGGCTTGCTTTCTGCTTTTTGCTGTTTGTATTGCGGCATATTGGCAGCAGGATAGAAGTATTGGGGGTATGAATAGCCAGGGTAAGGAGCATACTGCTTAGCTTGCCCCTGATTTGCCTGCATCTGATTTACATTCTGCCTTACTGGTTGTTGATATTGGTTAACGCTTTGATTTGAGTTTTGTGGTGCAGAGTCATTCCTCTTTTTCTGCTTAAAATAGCGGAAGAATTCAGAATCAGGTTCTATTACCATAATGTCACCATTGTTACCTAATGATTTCTCATAAGCCGATAAGCTACGGTAAAAGGAGTAGAACTCAGCATCTTTAGAATAAGCTTTTGCATAAATGGCAGCAGATTTTGCATCCCCTTCACCCCGCATGATCTCACCTTTACTATAGGCATCAGCTTCGATAATCGTAGATTCACGATCAGCAGCAGCACGAATTATTTCAGCCTCCTCTTTACCACGAGAGCGGAAGTCCTGTGCAACCCGTTTACGTTCAGAACGCATCCTTTCGTAAACAGACTCACTAACCGTATCAGGAAAGTCAATTTGGCTAACGCGCGCATCAATAATCTCAATACCTAGCTCTTTCGCATCAACATTGGATTTATCACGTAAAGAGCTAATGATCTCACCACGCTCTCCAGAAATAGCCTCCTGAATGGTACGCTTACTGAATTCATTACGCAGACCATCTTTCATAATGCCTTCAAGACGATCTTTAGCACGAGTAATATCACCACGCGTTGCACGGTAAAATTCACTGACATCTGCGATACGCCATTTAACAAAGAAGTCAACCCGAACGTATTTTTTCTCATTAGTAAGAAAACGATCAGGCTTGGCATCTAAAGTAAGAATTTGTGCATTGAACTTCTTAATGGTGTGAATAAGAGGAATTTTAAAATGTAACCCTGGTTCAATATTGGATTCAACGATTTCTTTAAAGCGAAATTTAAGCGCAATTTCACGCTGATCAACAATATAAGTTGAGGAGGTAATAATAAATAAGAGAAGGGCAATGCCTATTCCAGTAAAGTTTTTCATTAACGTGCCTCTCTTGGGTTAGAACGGCTGGTGCTACGTGAAGCTTGAGCTTGTTGTTTAATCATTCGTTGTTGTACTGCGCTAGCGACCGCTGGTGATAGTTGTTGATTACTACTACCATTATTATTAGAACCTGATAATTGGTCTAATGGTAAATAAAGTAAATTATTGCCTGACTTACTATCAATCATAATTTTACGGTTATTCGACAGCACCTTTTCCATGGTTTCAAGATAAAGGCGTTCGCGAGTTACTTCAGGGGCTTTATCATACTCCGTTGCTAACTGCGAGAAACGCGTCGAGTCACCTACTGCCTTGGAGATAACTTGACTAGTATAGGCTGTTGCATCTTCTATTATACGAGCAGCGTTACCACGAGCGGTGGGGATAACCTTCTTTTCATAGGTTTCCGCTTCATTTTTGTATTTATCTTTATCTTCTCGAGCGCGGTTAGCATCATCAAAGGCGTCTTTAACCTGTTTTGGCGCTTCCGCATAAGTTAAGTTAACTTTAATGACATGAATACCTGACTTATAACCATTAAGAATCTCCTGCATGACCTTCAATGTATCTGGCGCAAAACCTGCGCGGTTATCTTTTAAGATGCCATCCATTGTATTACGACCAATAACCTCCCTGACCGCACTGCGCATAACATGGTAAAGCGTACCCACCGATTGTTGAGGCTCGTAATCTGCTAGATAAACATTAAACAAATAGTCTTCAGGTGCTTTGATTTTATATTGCACTGAAACACCCACGTCGACAATATTCTCATCTTTGGTCAACATATGAGTACGGTCTTTTGCGGTTCTATTTTTATCCACATCAACCAGTTCAACCGTTTCAAACGGATAGGGAAGATGCCAATGAAGACCAGGCTGAGTCGTTTCCTCGTAAGCACCAAAACGTAGCTCAACGCCACGCTGTGCTGAATCAACCGTGTAAAAGCCTGAGAATAACCAAATACCTAGCAAAATAGCACCAATCAACAATGCGCCCGTCTTGCTGATGCCAGCACTACCGCTATCATTACCGCCACCACTGCCACCATTGGATTTACCACCACCAAAGATATTAGTAACTTTCTCATTCAGTTTTCGGGTTAATTCTTCAACATTATCGGTTCCAGAAGAATTTCCTTTTGATCCTTTATTGGAGCTAGAGCGGCCGCCCCAAGGATCTTTGTCGTTATTATTACCACCTGGTTCATTCCAAGGCATGTATTGACTCCGTGATTCTTGTAAATAATTAGGGTTTGATAGTTAATAATTAGTTTGGTAGTTAGTAATTATCGTGGTAGTTAGTATTGGGTCATAAAATTACAATTCCAGCGTAACTAACCGCTAGACTTGATCGATAACCAAAAAAACGCAGCCACAGATTGTATTCATCTGTGCTAACCGTGGCAATAGTAAAAGCTTTGTTTTTTTAAAATGCTACACCTCTGCAAATAAAAATCAAGAACGATCAAACTAAAATACCTAATGATAAGGACTGAAGATTCAATAACACCCGAACTCTAACTTGCCTTTTT
>JAGLDT010000230.1 GCA_023145485.1 Cocleimonas sp.
GAGCTAGAACTGTTCACCCGCAAAGCTGGGCATAAAGTTGACTTTAATAAAGGCGCAAAAGAAAAGTATCTCAAATTTGCACATTCTGAACAGGCACTCTGGAAAGCAAACTTTCGCGACCTTAATTCCAGCATTACGCGCATGGCAACCCTTGCTAACGGTGGGCGTATTACCGAGGAGGTTGTTAGCACTGAAATCGAACGCTTAAATTATGATTGGCAAAATTATCAGCCCGTCAATAGGAATAAAACAAACCAAGACGTGCTGCGTGAAGTATTAGGAAAAGAAGCACTAGAGAAAATTGATTTATTTGATCAAATACAACTAGCTGACGTTATTATCATCTGCCAGCAAAGCAAGAGCATGGCAGATGCGGGACGCAAGCTGTTTAATATTAGCCGTGAGGCAAAAGCGAATCCGAATGACAGTCATCGCTTGCGTTTGTATTTGCGAAAATATGGGGTGGAGTTTAAGCAGTTATAATTTAACGCTTGATAGTACTTTTGAAAATCTAACGTAAACAAATACGTGCTGATTGATTGTTAGGTTCTACTAATTGACCAATGGCTTCTAAACTTAAACCATTATTTTTAGTTACCCGCAAAAACTCATCCAGTCCTTCATTATTGACCATTACTAGCAAGCCACCACTAGTTTGAGGGTCACATAATATTTCACGTTGGCGTTGTGTTACTTCTCCTAAAACATGCCCGAAGCTTTCGAAGTTACGACCTGCTCCGCCTGGCGTGCAGCCCATGTCAAGGTATTCATTGATGTGGTTAAGGAGGGGGATTTTATCAAAATCAATGATTGCGTTTAAGTGACTGCCTTCGCAGACTTCACGTAAATGACCTGCTAACCCAAAGCCTGTGACATCGGTAATGGCATTTACGCCTTTTATTTTGGATAATTCCTCACCGATTTTGTTCAGTTGGCACATGGTTTCAATAGCAAGGTTGATATGTTCTGGGTTAATTTTCTTTTTCTTTTGTGCCGTGGTTAATACGCCAATCCCTAAGGGTTTGGTTAAGAAAATATGATCCTCTGCTTTAGCGGTATTGTTAGGCTTTAAATTCTCAATATTGATTGTGCCTGTGACGGCTAAACCAAAAATGGGTTCGGGTGCATCGATGCTATGTCCACCTGCTAGACTAATCCCTGCATCCTGACAAACTTTTCTCCCACCTTCAATCACCTGTTGTCCAACTTCAGGAGGAAGCTTGTTAATAGGCCAACCAAAAATAGCAATTGCCATAATCGGCTTGCCACCCATGGCGTAAATATCGCTAATGGCATTGGTAGCGGCAATTTTCCCAAAGGTAAACGGGTCATCAACAATGGGCATAAAAAAATCAGTGGTACTGATAATTCCAATACCGTTGCCAATATCATAAACGGCCGCGTCATCGCGGGAGCTATTGCCAACTAATAGTGCACTGTCTAGGGGTTGTGTTAACTGAGTTTCTAGCATGACATCCAATACCGCGGGGGATATTTTGCAACCACAGCCCGCTCCGTGGCTGTACTCTGTTAATCGAATAGGTTTCTTCATTCTTAAAATCCTTATTAAGCTTGTTTGAGATGATAACAAAAACAGTCAGTTGTGTGGTCATTCACCATGCCTGTTGCTTGCATTAATGCATAACAAATGGTTGTTCCCACAAACTTAAAGCCCCGTTTCTTAAGGTCTTTAAACATTGCATCAGATTCTGCGGTGCTAACGGGGACATCAGCACTGTTCTTCCAATGATTTACCTTAGGTTTACCATCAACAAACTGCCAAATATAAGCATCAAAAGCGCCATATTCTTTTTGTATTTTCATAAATAGCTGTGCATTGGTAATGGTTGAGTTTATCTTTAATTTATTACGGATTATTTTAGGATTTTCTAATAACTGGGCTATTTTTTTCTCATTGTATCGAGCGACTTTTTTGACATCAAAGTTATCAAATGCCTTTCGATAACCTTCGCGTTTATTCAAAACAGTTGACCAACTTAAACCTGCCTGTGCGCCTTCAAGGGTTAAAAACTCGAACCATAAACGATCATCGTGCAGTGGAACGCCCCACTCTTGATCGTGATATGCTTTTTCTAATTCACTGCCTTGCGCCGCCCACTCACACCGTATTTTACTCATTCATTCTTATCCAATGTTCTTGCATAGAAAAAACCGCCTAAATATAAACAAAGGCTTAATAGGGTAATTAAATAACCATACAAGCTTTCTTGGGGGGCGAAGATAAACCAAGTGCCGATAAAAAAATAAACCAGCGCTAATAGTGAGACTGCGACGTGTTTATCACGGTCACCATTGATAATGCCACGTACAAAAAACAGTAAAGGAAACTCTAAAATAGCGATTTCTAAGCCACGGTTTAAATATTGAACGGGTGTTAACCAGCCATTCCAAATAATAATAATCGCCATCAAGCCGAACAAGCCTATTAGAGCCAAAATACGCCACAGCATAAGATTATTAATCATAATTTATTTGCTAACGTAGCTAGACGTTTACCAAAGGCTTTACAGAGTGTTTTTTCTTCATTTGATAAGGGATTACTATTATCAGAACCCGCTACATGCGAGGGGCCATAAGGTGTACCACCCGTTTGAGTGCTTAAAAGATCAGATTCGGTATAGGGTAAACCTGTAATAATCATGCCGTGATGGAGAAGAGGAATCATCATCGAAAGTAGTGTTGCCTCTTGTCCACCATGAAGGCTGGAGGTTGAGGTGAAAACGCCAGCAGGTTTACCCACAAGAGAGCCTGATAACCAATGACCGCTGGTTTGTTCTAAAAAATACTTCAAAGGTGCGGCCATATTGCCAAAACGGGTTGGACTACCTAATGCTAATGCGCTGGCTTGTTTTAATTCATCCAGACTTACATAGGGCGCACCATCATGGGGTACACGGGGTTCTGTTGCTTCACAGTTTGCTGATACTTCAGGGACGGTGCGAATAATGGCTTCGATACCGCTGACTGATTCTGCACCGCGAGCAATTAATCTTGCCATTTCAGCCGTTGCGCCGTGGCGACTATAGTACAGCACTAATAGATTTTTCATTTTAGACTCTCAGGAAGACATTATAAAATGTCGATAACAGACTCAGGAGGACGACCAATGGTAGCTTTGCCATTTTTTATCACGATAGGACGCTCAATTAAAATAGGATTTTCTAACATGGCCGTAATTAAATCACTACGGCTGAGGGATTCATCCGCAAGGTTTAACTCCGTATAAATAGCTTCCCAAGATCGCATGAGTTCCCGTGGCGCTAAGCCGAGCATGGTTAGAATGCTTTCTAATGCCTCATTATCAGGCGGTGTATCTAAATAGTTTATAACGTCTAGAGACTCTTTTTTTTTGGTTAATATTTCTAAGGTTGCTTTTGATTTAGAGCAGTTGGGGTTGTGATAAATGGTTGTTGTTTGACTCATTTGCTTATCTCGCAATGCTTGCTTATTAGGAGGCATAATTTACCATGAGTCAGAACAGAAAACTAAATTCTGCATGAGTATTTTTAAGGCAATGAAAAAAATAAATAATTTGCATAAATATCAGCTATATTCTTATGTAAGGCTACTCAAAAAAAATAAACGCACAAATAGCTTGATGAGGTTTTTCATAGGCAA
>JAGLDT010000231.1 GCA_023145485.1 Cocleimonas sp.
GCAATCTTTCTATAAATATAATCCTCTTTGTGGTTTCTATTTGCGCGTTTATTTCCTTGGTGTAGCCTAATTATAAATATAAGTTATTATTAGTGGAGTATAAAACAAATGACTCAGCCTTCATCCCTCAAGTCTTATCCTGCAATACGCGTTTTTCTTTTATTAAGCTTACTATTTGCTCCTTTTATAAGCCAAGCTAAAACACCGCCTGAAAAGAGCATGATTAGGGATATTGCATTCCACGATATAAACAATAAAAGACATCATCTGTCAGAGTACCGAGGAAAATGGCTGTTTATTAATTTCTGGGCTGGCTACTGTCCTATTTGTAAGAAGGAAATTCCTACTCTGATCCGTTTTCAGCAACATAACCGAAATAAGGTGACGGTATTGGGGATTAATTATGGTGGGGAAACAAGGCAAAAAATAATAGCTGCAATGAAACGCCATCATTTCAACTATTCGATTGTTCCAGATCAAACCAGTATTAGTGGGTATTTTAATGATGTTGTAGGCACACCCACGACCATCATTATTTCTCCTCAGGGTCGGGTTGTTGCAAAAGCAGTGGGGCGACAATCTTATCAGGAGCTACTTGCCTATCTTGGTTCTCAGCAAACGGATGTGAGGAAAAGAATTTGGGACATGGATGACTCCAGCAACTAGTATATTTTGGATTGCTCTGTATTTGTTAGGCTACTCAATTAGCCTTAAATAGAGGCTGATTGAGTAGCAAAGTGGTTTTTTATTTGGAACTTCTTAATTACTTTGAAAAAAATAATGATATAAATTGGAAGAGTTATTATAATAAGCAGCCTAAAAATTAATCATAAAAAGAAATGCTAAATCTCTTCTAAATTACTGAACCTTCGATTTTTTTTATAACAGCTTTAATCCCTCAGACTCTATTGCTTATGATGGATATAATTCTTGCTTATGGGGGATAAAAAGGATATATATAGTGTTTATTATTATAACTAATGCCGATAGGAATTTTATTTATCGGGAGGTTCTACTCAGGGGTAATTAGAATCTCCCACAAACCAAGGAGAAGCGTCAAATGGGCGAAGTAATGCACACAGATCAATATCAACTAAAAAATAGCTTAAATGATGAGTTCATGAGCTTCTATCTAGCGATTAGAAATGCGTATAGACGGTATGGATCTAGTTGTAAATTTTCACAGGTATTGAAACAGTTTTCTGAATATTTTTACCATCAAGTAGCGAAAAAAAAGCAATATAAACGTTTACGTTCAAGGTTAATGAGAAGTGCGCAAACATCGAGAGATTCACAGCGGTATGAGTTATTTTCTGATGGTAAAATGACAGGGTTTCTTTATGCGCTTCCTGCCAAAGACTGTATCTCAACAGATTTACTAGACGGTAATATTAGCATATTGACGGTTGATCACGGTGCGTTACAGATTGAGCAAAAAACAAATATACAATATAGATTACATCACCAACGACTCACGCATGGTCAAAGTTCTATTTGTTTAAACACAACGAACAGAGAAACCTGTTTTCAAGCAAAAACTAGTGTTGCAGTCTTTTTATGTGTCTCTTGTAATGATGTAATTTACGAGTGATTTAGGGGATTTTTTCACTCTTTAGATAACTTATCTACCCAAAATGCAGTACCGCCTGCAACACCTGTGGGCATTGCTAGAAAGTTTACTATAGGAATCATGGTCATTAGCATGATAGCACTACCAAATCCTAAAGAGCTGGCACGATGCTTTCTTAAATGCTTTAACTCTTCTTTTATAAATAACTCATGATTTCCCATGGGGTAATCGGTGTATTGCAAAGCAAGCATCCACGCACCGTATAATGCCCATGCAAAGGGTGAAATAATATTAATGACAGGGATAATGCTAATAAGAATTAACAACGGTAGCCATTTAAGCATGTAGATAATTTTACGGAATTCACTCACCATTGTTTTACCCACTATTTTCATCATTGCCTTATATCCTTTAAATTCTGGAATAGGCAAACCGTTTAGATGAAGCTCTACTTTCTCTGCAAGTAATGAATTAAATGGGGCTGCAATCAGATTAGCAACGATGGTAAAGACATAATAAACGGCAATAAGAATCAACAAAGCAAACAAGGGGTAAAGTAGCCATTCTACCCATGATAGCCAACTTGGTAACCAGCCTAATAACTTATTCATTAAGGTATCAAACTGCGTTTTAGCCATCCATATCGCAATCGAAAAAACAACAATATTGACTAATAATGGGATCACTACAAAAGGGCGTATGCCTTTTTTTGTAATAAGAGAAAGACCTTGAAATAAATAGCCTATTCCAGTTAAGAAATTTTTTAACATGTTTTTTATCCTTCGCTGTGTCGTTATTATTTTTTAATACTGGATTTCATACTCTGCAATGCAAGCAATGCGACACCATAAGCTGCTTCAGTATTCTTAGCTATACGTAATGTTACGCCAAGCTTTTTTTGGCGTATCTGTGCCCATGCGGTATTTTTACTACCACCGCCAACACTATAAACCGCACTTAATGCGGGTGCGCCTAATTCAGATAAGCGTTGATAAGCTTGCGATTCTATCTCTGCAATTCCTTCAAGCATTGCTTGAAAATAAATGACATCATTACTAGGACGAGGTGTCAGTACAGGCTTTTTTTCAGGATCTGCAAAGGGAAACCGTTCACCCTGTTTGCTTAAAGGGTAATAGTTTAATCCTGTTGATTGTTGAGGTGTTAAAAAAGGCGTCATTTGAGTCAGTTGTTGTGGTGTAAAATATTTTAATAATACCGCACCTCCACTATTAGATGCACCACCAACCAACCAGTTATTGCCTAAACGATGACTATAAATACCATATTTTGGTGTAAAAAGTGGCGTGTCTGAAATCAATTTAATAGCCAATGTACTACCTAATGACGTTACGGCTTGACCTATTTTATTTGCTCCTGTGGCTATAAAGGCGGCCATACTATCGGTTGTCCCTGTAACGACGACTAAATCCAAAGGTAAATTAAATAATTTAGAAATATTGAGATCAATAGTGGCAACTTGTGTCGCAGGTTGATAAACCTTAGGCAATAAAGAGAGAGGAATAGAAAGCTGTTCAAACCAGTCTGGCCATTGTTTATTGACAGAGTCATAGCCTAACTTTAGGCAGTTATTTTCATCACTATAGCCAAATTCTCTTGAGAGTTTTCCCATGACCCAGTCCGCTTGATGCAATACGTGAGTATGAGATTTCTCAGAGGATTGTTTTAACAACCACATCAATCGTGCTAGCCCACTACTACCACCTTGCGCTCCACTTTCTGAGGGAGCAATTTGTGCTATTTGATTTGCTTCTTTACCCGCGCGAGCATCGTTATACATTAAGGTAATGGAACGTGGTTCACCATTCTTGTCAGTTAATAATAAAGTGCCTGATGTGCCATCGATAGCAATACTCTGTAATCGTTGTTTGAAGGCTAGTGGGCATGATGTGAGTAATCGAGATAATGCATCCCACCATATGACGGGTGATTGATTCTCTGGTTGGGAATAACGTAATTGTTGGCTATAAACTTGATGCTTATCACTATCAATTAATACCAAACGACAGCCAGATGTGCCAAAATCTACACCTGCGTAAAGTGGTTTATTTTGCATATTCTATAATAAAGAAGCTCCAAGCAATTGAATGACTTAGGGCTTCCTAACCTCCTGTTCCTAATTAGAGCTAAACAACTTAAATATCTTAGGTTTTAAGCATTTTATTACAAAGTTGACAGTTACCTCATCTATTTCTAAATTTTAAACCTAAAAAGCAATTTTTTCAGTTATGTAAGGAAACAACCTAATGTCATTACGTAATACGCTATTGCAAATGGTTACTGTCGCTCTAAATGCAGTAAAGGGAGAGTCAAGGGTGAAGGAATCACTCGCTCAGATGCATTATCAACAAAACTGTCATCAGCACTGCCATTTAATCGCGATAGGGAAAGCAGCGGAGTCGATGAGTTTAGGGGCTGTGGAACAGCTTGGCGATACTATTAAATCGGGGATAATTATATCAAAGCATGGGCATTTCAGCTCTACATTACTCGTTGATAAACGCTTTCAATGCATTGAGGCGGATCATCCTGTGCCTAATCTAGCTAGCTTGAACGCAGGCGAAAAATTACTACAATATATTCAACAGTTATCTAAAAATGCATCTTGCCTTGTTTTAATTTCAGGTGGTACCTCAAGTTTAGCGGAAGTGTTGAATGATGATTGGACACTGAAAGAGCTTCAAGACGTAACACAATATTTACTTGCTAATGCCTATTCCATTGATGAAATCAATGCAGTCCGTCGCCATATTTCAAAAATAAAGGCAGGAGGTCTATGGCGATATATGAAACATCAACAGGTCACCTGCTTAATGATCTCAGATGTTGCAGGTGATGATCCTGCTATTATTGGCTCTGGCTTATTATTTCCTTCAGCTAACGCCATCCCTGTAAGCTTCCCATTAAAATGGAAAAAACGTTTTACTTGCTCCTCGCCTATTCGTAGCGGAAATCTTGACTGGAAAATCATAGCCACGTTGGATCATGCTAAACAAGGGGCTGCAATAGAAGCCGTCAAGCAGGGGTATCGTGTCAAAATAGATCATAATTTTCTCGATGGTAATGCAGAGAAAGTTGCCCGCCAATGTGTTGACCAACTGCATCAGTCTGATGCTGATATGATTATTTGGGGAGGAGAAACGACCATCAACCTTCCTCCTGATAATACCCCCATTGGTGGTCGCAACCAGCATTTTGCACTAGCGACGGCTATTGAACTAAATAATCGTGAGGATGCATTCAAGGCTACATTTGCTTGTATTGGAACAGATGGAAGTGATGGTAGTAGTGATGTCGCAGGAGGAATAGTGGACACAAAGACGGTCCAGCGTGGTGAGATGCATTGCTTATCTGCCAGTGAGTCATTACTACAAGCCAATGCCCATACTTTTTTAAAAGCTAGTGGTGCTTTGATAATAACGGGAGCAACAGGAACCAATGTGATGGATCTTGTCATTGGCATTAAAGAGCGTGCTCTAAAATAACAAGTACAGAAAAAATAAGATAAAACGTATTAAAAAAAATATTTATGGTTCAAATAAGTAAAAAAGTTCAAAAAAATGAAAAAAAAAGTTGATTATTTCATCCAGTATATTATCATTTGCTTATATTCGTTGAGATGCGAATTTTTTACTTAATTTAGCTAGGAGTTATACTCATGAAATTACAAACTATCACATTCGCGGCTTTAATCGCTCTTTCTGGAACTGCTTCTGCTGACTGGTTCGACGGATTCAATAATGGAAATGGCGCTGCTAATGCTGTTGGTAATGCTGGAACTGATATGAAAGGCGAGACTGCAGCAAAAGGCAATAGTGCAGCAAAAGGAAATGGCTGGGGAACAGGTAAAGGTGATGCTGACGGAGAAGTTGATTTCAGCATTAACTTTAAAGGTAAAGGCCGCACTAATCTGGATGCTAAAGGTCAAGCAGATGGCGATACTAAAGTAGACGGTAGCGGAACAGCTAATGGTGCTGGTAACGGCAATGCTACAGGTAATGGCACAGGTAATGCGGTTGGTTCTAATAATAACAACGGTGGTGGTTCTTATGCTCCTCGTGGCTATAATGCAGCCGCTGCTGCACCAGCGGCTCCTTCTGTGGGGCAAATGAAAGCAGCTCTACAAGC
>JAGLDT010000232.1 GCA_023145485.1 Cocleimonas sp.
GTAAAAGGTCAGAGAGATAGGACGGAGCAGAGCCAACAATGGCATTGAAACCCACTGTGCAAGCAGCTTATTAATAATAATACGTTCTGATATGGGAAGCCAGTGGAGTTTTTGTAAAAGGGGTGTAGATTGTTGATGACAATATGACATTAATGACAAGGGACTTACAGAATGAGTCTTGGTGTAGAGTTTTGAACTGTTTGGAGATTTAAATTTTTAACTAATTTAAGCAATTCATCATTTCATGCCAAATTCTTCTGACAAGTGATATTAAATGTTATAAACCTGTTCAAACAGATGGCACACAGATCATTTGCTGTTCACAGCCAATAAAGGTGCATTTGTTCACAGCCAATACCGGTGTTGAAATGAACGGTCCAGCGTCCAATCATGTGAACGGCAAAACGGCCCAGACTGCGGAGGAGATTGAGAAGGTGGCGATACTGGACGCAGGTGCTCAGTATGGAAAGGTGAGATCACTATATCATGCATTTATTTGTACGTAAGTACAGTGTAATTCAAGATAACCAGGTGGTTCCATAATGGTACTCTGCATTTCTCTTCCACCTTTGCAAAGTTCTGCAAGCACATTAAGTGTATTCTGACGTACAGCTAAACAAATCTCTACCATCATTTTGTGGGGTCTCACCCATGGTGTTCCTTGGTTATCAACAATATTAATAGTAATACTAGTGTAATACATCTTTGTGTTGTTGATTGATACATTATAAATATGATATAATTTTTTATTATATTTTAATTTTGATGAAAGACGTGGGTGCATGTGTGTGTGTGCTTAACTTATTGTGCTTCTTACGGTGTGCAGGTGTGAAGTTCTCTGCTTCCTTTTCCCCAACCCCTGCGCTGTGAACAGGCATATTCTTGCGTAGACGTTTTTTTTAATGCGTAATATAAGTTATCATTCATTTAAACAGCATTTCTGAGATGGGGGTATTTCGGAATTCGAGCGGCAGCCATATACTATTGATTTTCTGTTATCTCAGACATAAATACACTTATTTAATCCCTTGCTGAACATTCGGGCCGCTACAGCAGCCGCAAGAGCAGCGCTACCCAATCCTCCAAGTGCATGCTGGGTCGATCTTACCGTATTTCCGAAATCCACCGAACTCTGACATGGTGGATTACGGAAACACGAAAAGACCCAGCATGCACTTTACTGACAAGATGATAAATGTACTTATGTACAGTAAATGGAAATAGTAGGTTAGTGATTTGCACATTGCCTAGCGCCCATTGGCAGCAGACTTCAAAGTAGGTTAGTGATTTGCACATTGCCTAGCGCCCATTGGCAGCAGACTTCAAAGTAGGTTAGTGATTTGCACATTGC
>JAGLDT010000233.1 GCA_023145485.1 Cocleimonas sp.
TCGCAAAAACAGCATCATCGAGATCAACCGAACTTCCGTTCGACATATCAACTTTCATCGCTATTACCTTTTAATCTTAACTGCTGTTTTTACAGAAATATCACCACCAGTTGCACCTGGAACTGCACCCTGAACTAGCAATAAATGTTTTTCTAGATCAATGCGAACTACCTTAAGATTTTGAGTAGTAGTTCTAACATCACCCATATGACCTGTCATCTTTTTACCCTTAAAAACACGACCAGGTGTTTGGTTCTGACCAATAGAACCAGGTGTTCTGTGATTGATCGAGTTACCATGTGTCGCATCTTTTCCAGCAAAATTATAACGTTTAAGAACACCAGCATAACCTTTACCCTTGCTAGTCCCTGTCACGTCAATTAATTGACCTTCTTCAAAGATATCAACTTTTATTTCTGAACCTAATTCGTAATCTTCAATATTGGTAACACGTGATTCACAAATTTGTGAGCCTGCTTCAGTATTTGCCTTTGAAAAGTGACCTGCTTCTGCTTTGTTCACTCTCGAAGCTTTTTTAGAACCTGCAACTAACTGAATTGCGGTGTAACCATCAACTTCTAAAGACTTAACCTGTGACACCTTGTTAGGAGTCATCTCCAAAACTGTGACTGGCGTAGCAGAACCATCCTCATTGTATATCCGAGTCATTCCAACCTTGCGACCCAGTAGACTGATTGCCATTTAACACCTCATTCTAAAACACTTAACAAGCTAGATATCTATCTTTTACTAATACGCATATCTATAGTGAAACTTACGTTTATATCTGCTTGGATAAAATCAGCTCAGGGTTAGCTAAGCTGAGAAAGGCGCGCATTATGTCAGACATACTGACAATAGGAAACCTATAATTTAGTTTTTTTACTAAAAAAGCACGCCATCCACTACAATTTAATTTAATTTAATTTGCACATCAACACCAGCGGCCAAATCCAGCTTCATTAAAGCATCCACAGTGCGCTCAGTCGGGTCAACAATATCCATTAAACGCTTATGCGTACGGATTTCATATTGATCTCTCGCATCTTTATTAACATGAGGAGAAATCAATATGGTAAAACGTTCTTTTCTAGTAGGCAAAGGAATGGGACCCTTGACTCTTGCACCTGTGCGTTTAGCTGTTTCAACGATCTCACTAGCTGAACGATCAATTAATTTGTGATCGAACGACTTAAGACGAATTCGGATTCTTTGACCTGACATATTTAATACTCAATTTGAGGACTGAAATTATACATCAGCCCTGACTACTTAAATTTACTCAACAACCTTTGCAACAACACCTGCACCGACTGTACGTCCACCTTCACGAATTGCAAAACGCAAACCGTCATTCATTGCAATCGGGTTAATTAAGGTAACAACCATCTTTACGTTATCACCTGGCATAACCATTTCAACGCCTTCTGGTAAGTCACAAGCACCTGTTACATCCGTTGTTCTAAAGTAGAACTGAGGACGATATTTATTATGGAATGGTGTATGACGACCACCCTCTTCTTTTTTCAAGATATACACTTCAGCTTTGAAATGTAAATGTGGAGTAACAGTACCTTTAGCACAAATTACCATACCTCTTGTAATATCTTTTTTATCAATACCTCTTAATAAAAGACCAGCATTATCTCCTGCTTCACCTCTATCAAGAATCTTACGGAACATTTCAACACCAGTAATTACAGATGTTAATTTTTCAGCACCCATACCAATAATATCAACTGGATCTCCAGTATTGATGATACCAGTTTCAATTCTACCAGTAGCTACAGTACCACGTCCTGTGATAGAGAAGATATCCTCTACAGGCATAAGGAATGGCTTATCTTGATCACGCTTTGGAAGTTCAATCCAAGTATCACAAGCTTCCATCAACTCCATAATTTTCTCTACCCACTTAGGCTCGGCATTTAAACCACCTAAAGCAGATCCTTGAATTACAGGAGTGTTGTCACCATCAAATTTATAGAAATCTAATAATTCTCTGATTTCCATGTCTACTAACTCTAACAACTCTTCATCGTCTACCATATCCACTTTATTCATGAATACTACTAAACGAGGTACACCTACCTGACGAGCTAATAAGATGTGCTCGCGAGTTTGAGGCATAGGACCATCAGTAGCAGCAACTACCAAAATAGCACCGTCCATTTGAGCAG
>JAGLDT010000234.1 GCA_023145485.1 Cocleimonas sp.
GCCTTTGCTGACATTGAACAACTAAAAAAGACGATAACAAACGTTAGTAATGAGCATGACTGTACTTTTGAAGAAGCCCACAAGAGAATACATTTCACCGCTATTTGGGAGAAAGCGGTTGCGTGTTTAGCGCAGGCAAAAGAAGCCTACTCTGGATTGCCTAGCGCCTCGTAAACACGTTGTTTTGCTTAAACAAAAAACTGATGATTTTTAATGAATAAAACAATCAAGCATGGTGGTAATTTGTATGAAGCGAGTGATCTTTATGGTATTCCATTAGAGGATTGGATAGACCTATCAACGGGTATTAATCCTCGTTCATGGCAACCACCTGAAATACCGATTTCAGTCTGGCAACGGTTACCTGAAGCAGAGGATGATTTATTGTCGGTGGCAACACAGTATTATGGTTGTGAGGATTTACTGCCGATTGCGGGGTCTCAGGTTGCGATTCAATCCTTGCCTTATTGTCGTCAGCATTCACGTATTGGTATCGTTAGTCCTTGTTATGCTGAGCATCCCTATTGGTGGGAGCAGGCGGGGCATGATGTCATTCGTCTTTCCTCAGGTGAAATTGATGGGCTTATTGAAGGCTTGGATGTTTTACTACTGATTAATCCTAATAATCCTGATGGCACACAGTACACGCTAGAGAAGCTGTTAGGGTGGCATCATTTACTGGCTAAAAAAGATGGCTGGTTAATTGTTGATGAAGCCTTTATCGACAGTAGGCCAAAGCAGAGTCTTTTATCGCGCTTCAAATGTATGCCAAAAGGCTTAATTGTACTGCGTTCAATTGGTAAGTTTTTTGGGTTAGCAGGTATCCGTTTAGGGTTTATTGCGGCGGAACCTTTATTATTGACGCAGCTAGCGCAACGTCAAGGGCCGTGGGCAGTCTCGCACCCTGCGCGATGGCTCGGTGCGCTGGCACTTGCTGATCAGCAGTGGCAACAACAAACTTGTGCGTTTTTAGTTAAGCAAAGTGATGCGTTGTATCAAATTTTGTCAGACTATTTTCAAAATATTCATCAAAGTCACTATTTTTGTTATGTTCCGCATCCTCAAGCAGAGCAAATAAAGCACCAATTAGCAGAGCAGGGAGTCTGGGTTCGTTATTTTGAAAAACCCTACGCTATTCGCTTTGGTTTACCTAAAAATGACAAAGAATTAACCAAATTGCTTATAATTTTGTCTTGTTTTTTAAGGCTATAAGATATGGTTTTTTGATAAATTTTAATAATATTAATATTTATCAATTACTTACAGCTATTACCATTCGGCAGAAAAATTGATGGTTGTTCTTTCATTAGTAAATAGCTATATGCTAATATGCGCAACATTACTAACTACCCCTCTTAGTGAGGGACGGCTAAAGCATATGAACATTCAAATTTCTTTTAAGTTATTCCTGATGATCTTATTATTGGCTAGCAGCTTTATTTCGAGCGCTAGTTTTGCAAGTCCTGCTAAAAGTTACAATAATAAATCCATTGACTCAACAACGAGAGGAAAGATGGTGAAAATTCAAAAAGCATTAAAAAAGATCGAAAAGAGAAAGCTAAAAAAATCTCATCATAGAAAGATGAGTTTCAATAAGCAAACAAAGCGAGTTAAGCGAACTAACCGCCTTAAAGTAACGGCAACGGCTTATACTTCTCATGCAGCTCAAACTGATAGCACACCGAATATTGCTGCATGGGGGGATAAATTGCGCCCAGGAATGAGGGTTATTGCTGTATCGCGTGACTTGCTTAAAGTGTATGGCTTGAAGCATGGTTCAAAAGTTCGCATTGATGGGTTGTCGGGTGAGTATCTAGTCCTTGATAAAATGAACAAACGCTGGAGAAAAAGAATTGATATTTATATGGGGAAAAACCGTAAAAAAGCATTTAAGTGGGGACGACGCAAGGTTGAACTTCGCTGGAATATTTAATGCAATAGAAAAAATTTATTGTTATTGAAAAGATCTTTATATTGACATTAGTCGGTATGAGGATTTTTTTTTGCTGAAATTTAACTATACTGTAAATAACGACAACATAGTCTCAATTTTACTGCTATGTTCTTTAGATAGAAATAATAATTCAAAATAAATACATATCAGGGAATTCGATCATGCTAGACCTATCTCGCTATTTTACTACTTTACTCTTTTCTGTATTGCTTTTATCACTGGTCGCTTGCAATAAAGAAAAAGTATCGGTGGAAAAACAGGATGCGGCTAACTCATCAGAGACCAAAACAACCACTAATACAACCTCAGAGTCAACGATAGCAGCCTCTAGTGAGGGTGCTTCCATAGATAAAGATAAGACTCAATTTAACTGGTTTAAACTGAGTGGTTGGCACACGCAAGGGGCTATTTCACGTAATTCATCGGTACGGATCGTGTTTAATCGTGAGATTATTGATGATGATCAAGTGGGTAAGGATGCAAGTCGGGTAATGAAAGTATCCCCGTCAATTACAGGCAAGCCGATTTTTGAGAGTAAAACTGAAATTGTTTGGTTGCCTTCTAAGACACTAACGCCTGCTACTGAGTATAAGGTCAGTATTAAAGCCAGTGGGCTGAAAGATGTCCCTGTTTCAGCACAGGATTATCAGTTTTCATTCCGTGTTGTCCCAATGGAGTATGAGATCAAAACGGATGCACTCTCTATTCCCGCAAGTAGCTCGAAAGATAAAATAAAAACGATGACATTAAGCGGTGAGTTATTGGTTTCTGATCGTGTTTCCCCCGATAATGTACGCAAGGTATTAAGTGCGACCTATCAAGGAAAGGGGGTTAAAATTGAATGGCAACACAGTAATAATGGTAAACAGCATCGCTTTTTTCTTAAAAATTTAAAGCGCGAGAGTTTTGCTACTGATGTGAAATTAAGTTGGAACGGGGATGCATTAGGCATTAAAAGCCAAGGCAGTAAGGAAATTACCCTACCTTCTTTGAAAGATTTTAAAATTATTGATCTGCGCGTTATGTATGCGGCAGGCGATAATCCTTTTGTGCAGATTAATTTTTCAGATGAATTAGAGTCATCACAAAACCTCAATGGTCTCATTCAGTTAAAAGATAAAAAATATAAAGTACGGGCAGAAGGCAATATTATTAAGCTTTATCCCACCGAGAATTTAAGTGGAAGCCATAAGCTGACGATTAATAAAGGTTTGAAAGGTGTGGCTGGTGGTGTCTTAAGTAACACTACGACGAAAGAAATCATTTTTGATACGCAAAAACCACAGTTACGTTTTGTTGGATCAGGTTCTATTTTGCCTGATAGCACCACATTAGAAGTGCCCTTTGAAGCAGTGGGTATTGATGGTATTAAGGTTTCTGCCTTTCAAGTCTATCCCAATAAAATGGGGCAGTTTCTACAGGTTAATAGCTTCAGTGGTGAAGAAGAAATGGGGCGTGTCGGACGCTTTTTATGGCAAAAAAATATTCCACTAAGCTCGGCTAATCCTAATAAATGGAATCGTTATTCTTTCGATGTAACAGAGCTAATGAAAGGTCATCAAGGTGGCTTGATACGTTTGGATCTAGAAATCAAACGCCGACATTCTACCTATGCTTGTGATAATAAAACTAAAGCAGCCGAAACCCGTGAGACACTCATAAAGAATACGGAAGATCAGGATGTTGAGCAACCCAGTGCTTGGGATGGAATGAGTGATTACGCCGAAGAAACTAATGCCTATGATTATGATTGGGAGTACCGTAATGACCCTTGTACCGACTCTTATTTTCAATACAACTCAGAGAAAACCAAGACAACTCATAATTTTATTATTAGCAATATCGGATTATTAGCTAAACAAGATGGGCACGAAAAGATTCATATTATTACCACTGACCTAAAAACATCCAAACCATTAGCAGGGGTGCAGTTAGAAATCCGTAATTATCAGGGAAAAATACTGACTAAAGGGAAAAGTGATTCACAAGGGTTTGCTACTTTGCCCATTTCATCAACGCCTTTTCTTTTGAAAGCCACTAAAGGCACCGATACAAATTATCTAAAATTAAATGCCAGTACTGCCTTATCTGTCAGTCAGTTTAATACGGGTGGTACTAAAACGGTTAATGGCATTAAAGGCATGGTGTATGCTGAGCGTGGGGTATGGCGGCCAGGAGATGATATTTATCTAACCTTTGTGTTAGAAGATAAGGATAATAAAATTCCAGACACCCATCCTGTTACCATGAAATTAACAGATCCTCGCGGGCGTGTTGTTAAAACACAAACTAGCAGTGATGCAGTGGGTGGGTTCTATACCTTTAAATTCAAAACTCAGGAAAAAGCAGAAACAGGCAAATGGCTAGCGACTGCCTTTTTAGGGGGGAGTCGTTTTAGTAAATCATTAATGATAGAAACCATTCGTCCTAACCGCCTTAAAGTAGAGTTGGATTTTGGTACTGATGTACTGCATGGCTATCGCTCTTTGCCATTAGGAACCTTAACCTCTCAATGGTTGCACGGTGCAACGGCTGAGAATCTTAAAGCTGACATTTCAGTGCGCTTTAAAGCGAAGAAGACCATCTTTGACTCACATACGGACTTTAATTTTGATGATCCTGTGCGTCGCCTTGATAGTATTGATGAACAGTTATTGAAAGGCCGTCTGGATTCCACCGGTAAATTACGTTTTACCAAGTTTTTAAGCCCTGATGAAAAAGCGGCAGGTAAATTACGGGCTATTTTTACTAATCGCGTCTTTGAACAAAGTGGTGCCTTTAGTATTAACCGTACTGCGATGGATTATCATCCGTACAAAGAATATGTAGGTCTTAAGCTACCTAAAGGTGATCAAGCACGTAATATGCTTTTGACGGATAAAAAACACACCATCAATATTGCGAGTATTAATGCGGATGGCAAACCTGTTTCTATGAAGCAGGTGCAGATGACGTTATATAAAATTGGTTGGAAATGGTGGTGGGATAAATCATGGGAGTCATTAGCAGAATACGATGATAGCAAACACCATAGTAAACTCTCACAAAGCACTATTAGTACCACAAATGGCACAGGTTCATGGCAGTTTGAGATTAAATACCCAGAGTGGGGACGTTATTTAGTCCGCGCCTGCGATCTAGAGGGTGGACACTGTACGGGTAAAACAGTTTATGTTGACTGGCCAGGGTGGGCAGGTCGTGCACAGGAAGAAGACAGTGGTTCAGCTAGCCGACTCAATATTTTTGTGGACAAGCCTGCCTATGTTGTTGGTGAAACAGCAACCATTAAATTACCTAAGACCACCAGTGGACGTGCTTTACTAAGCGTTGAAACAGGAAGTCGTATTCTTAAGCAAGAGTGGATTGAATTTTCAGGTGAACGCAGTAAATTTGAATTACCTATTACGGCCGAAATGTCGCCTAATGCTTATATTCATATTACCTTATTGCAACCGCATGAAAGCAAAGACAATGATCGTCCCTTACGACTTTACGGCATTATTCCGATAGAAGTAGCAGACCCTAAAACCTATTTAACGCCAATCTTAGAAGCAGCAGAAGAATGGAAGCCAAAATCAACACAGACGGTTAAAGTCAGCGAAGAAAATGGTAAAGCAATGAGCTATACCCTTGCTATCGTTGATGAAGGATTGCTCGGATTGACAAGCTTTAAAACCCCTAATTTGCATCGTCATTTCTATCGTAAAGAAGCTTTAGGGATTAAAACGTGGGATTTATACGATCAAGTCATTGGTGCTTATAGTGGCAATCTCAATAAAATGATTGCCCTTGGCGGGAGTGATGGTCTAGAGATCGATAATGATAGCGATAAAAAACGTCGCTTCCCACCCATTGTCAAAGTACTAGGGCCATTTCACTTAGAGGCAGGCAAGCAGGCAGAGCATGAGGTTACCTTGCCTCCTTATATTGGTGCAGTGCGTGTGATGTTGGTTGCTGCTGAAAAAGGCGCTTACGGTAAAGCCAATCAATCTATCTTTGTGCGTCAACCTTTGATTATGCAAGCCACTATGCCCCGTGTCTTAGGCCCCAATGAAGAGGTGACAGTCCCTATTGCCTTATTTGTTACCAAAGAAGGCATCAAAGAGGTTAAGTTAGAGATTATTACGGATGATTTCTTTAAAGTCATTGGTAATAAAACATCGACGATTCATTTTGATAAATTAGGCGAAAAGCTGGGTATGCTCCGCCTAAAAACGAATAATAAATCGGGCAAAGCGCATCTCAAATTTATTGCCAGCAGTGGTGAACATAAAACAAGTGCCGAAATTTATATTGATATTCGCCAAGCAAATCAGCCAACCAGTCGCGTTACAACCACTGTTATAGAGCCTGGCAAGCGTTGGACACAACAGATTACCCCCCATGGTATTGAGGGAAGTAATCAAACCACATTAGAATTATCCTCTGTACCCTCCTTGAATATGGGCAAGCACCTTGATTATCTTGTGCGTTATCCGCACGGTTGTCTGGAACAAACAACATCTTCTGTCTTTCCTCAACTTTACCTCTCAGAAGTAATGGAATTAAGTGAAGAGAAGCAAAAGAAAGTTGAGCATCATATCAAAAAAGCAATTGATCGCTTAGCTGGTTTCCAATTGGCAACGGGTGACTTTAGTTACTGGCCAAATGGCAATGACAGTAATGAGTGGGCAAGTCTTTATGCAGGGCATTTTTTAGTTGAAGCACAAAAGTTAGGCTATCTGCTTCCCGCTGAATTGCTAACGAACTGGCTTACCTATCAAGCCAATGCCTCACAGCGCTGGTTAGCAGGTAGCAATACCTATTCGCAAACACAGGCTTATCGCCTCAATGTGCTCGCATTAGCAGGGAAACCTCAAATGGGCGCGATGAATCGCCTCCGTGAATCAGGAAAAATGAGCCAAAAAGCACGTTGGATGCTGGCATCTGCTTATCAAATAGCAGGTCAACCTGAAGCCGCCAATAGCTTAACCAAAGGACTCGTTGTCGATAGCAATCAAAAGATCATGAGCACACCTGAAACCTTTAGCTCAAAACTAGGCGATCTCGGTTTGCAGTTATCCAGTCTGATTGCCTTAGATAAAAAACAGGAAGCAAATCAATTTGTAGAAAAAATTGCAGTCGAGCTAAAGCGTGACGGTTTTCAAAGTACACAAGGCATTGCATGGGCATTAATGGCAGTATCACGCTACCTAGCAGGTGATACCAGTCATTTTAGTGCCAAGTATTCATTGGATGGTCAAGCGACTAACGAGATTAATAGTAAGACCCCTTTCTCACAGCAAGCACTTAATCAGTTAACCAAAAAGGGAGCGACGTTAGAAGTACAAAATACCAGTGGTAGCAAATTATTTGCTAGTGTCATTTCTCACGGATTACCTAATGCAGGTCATGAGAAATCAATCTCTAAAGGTTTAAAACTTAATGTCACTTACACCAATATTGCAGACTCAAGCGCGCTTGATTTAAAAAGTAGCCCTGAAGTCATTCAAGGTAGTGATATTGCCGTGACAGTTGATATCAGTAATACCTCCAATGCAAACGTTGACAATATAGCACTGACATTGCCAGTAGCAGCAGGATGGGAAATTCACAACGCTAATTACGGCTTAAAAAGTGACAAAGATAAGAACCATCTGATTATCAATCAATTTGACTATCAAGACGTTAGAGATGACCGTATCTACGCCTATTTTGGACTGGCTGCTAATGAAAGAAAAACCTTCCGCATCCTAATCAATGCCTCCTACTCAGGACGCTACTACCTTCCTGCCATTAGTGCTGAAGCTATGTATGATGGCAAAATGCAAGCACGTGAAAAAGGCAAATGGATCAATATTATTAAAGCCAAGCCTAAGGCAAAAGTGGATAAAGACAAGGAAGAAAATAAGCCAGCTAAAGAGGAAAAGAAAGAACGCATCGTACAGGTGAAAAAAGCATGGCTCTATGACTCACCTAAAGCCGATGATGTAACTAAACTCTACCTGATTGAAAATGATAAATTCACCATTTTAAAACAAAAAACAGTAGAAGGCGTTAACTGGTGTTTTATCCGTTTTATTGGCGTAAAAATTGTTGAGAAATGGATTAAAATGAGCGATACCAAAGCTGTCGAGATTAGTGAATAGTGAGTTATTTGGCCTTTTTCAAAACAAAAAAAAGGCCAAATAACGGCATCCTTCATTTCTCAGTTAAC
>JAGLDT010000235.1 GCA_023145485.1 Cocleimonas sp.
TTGGATTCCATTCTTTTGGATATAGTTCTAAATCAAGCTCTCCTCCAAGCTTCCCATGCTTATAATAATTGAAAGTACAATCTAGATTACTATCGGAAAAATTAAGCTTAGCTCTAAAGCCTTTATTATTTATTTTATTTGGTTGTTTTTTTATTAATTCATGCAGTGACTCAATGTGAAATACATTAACTAATTTATCGGCATAACTAGAGAGGAACTTAAATTCAGTGTCAGCTATTTTTTTTCCGCGGTTTCCATGAAAAACAGATCCTTTCGCAATAAAAGAATAAGCAAGTTTCAAAAGATGAGATTTACCACAACCATTTTCACCCACAATAACATTAAGCCCAGAGGCAAATTGTAAATCTGCTTTAGGAAAAACGGTAAAGTTTTCAATCTTCAGTTGTTTTAGCATAATAATTTAGTCCTTAGGAAGTTCAAAAGAAATGGCTTCATAAACATCACTAAGGAGTAGTTCCATTTTAGGGCAAGAAAGTGTAATCACATCATCCAAATCAGTATAATACTCTATTTCCCACTGTCCCTTTTTATGCGGATAAATCAAACTAATATGGCATTTGCTTTGATCAACTAATAGATAACTTTGTAATGATGCAAGATTTTGATAAGCCAGTAACTTTTCTGTCGCATCTTTTCGTTCTGTTGAGGGGGATAAAACTTCCACAATTAGACACGGTTTTTCTAAAGAGTAATGATCCGCATCGTCTGATTCATCACAGCCAACAACGACATCAGGGTAATAATAGGCTTTTCTATTTTTCACACGGACTTTTATATCAGAAGAATAAACGTCACATAAAGAACCTTTTGCGCCTAATCGCAAAGCAAAGGCAATATTGAGCGTAATTCGATTATGATTTTTGCTACTCCCCGCCATTCCATAGACTTGTCCATCAATATACTCATGCTTAGTCTCTGAGAGTTTTTCACCGTCTAAATATTCCTGCTCAGTAATATAGTGATAATTTGGATTTTTTTCAGCCAACATACTCTTTATCCTCTTTTATTGAACAGTGCATAACGACTATTATAGTACCTCTCTCATTTGATTTATTCCCAAGAAATCCTATTTTTCCTGCAAACTTTCAGCATGAGCTTGATAACTATCCAAATGCTCTTGAAACTCATCCAGCCATTGGGCATCAACAAAGGCTTTTAAAATACGTCGAATCTCCAAGGTTTCTTTATCGCCTTTTAATTTACGCAGAAAGCCATAATCAATGCCACGATTAATGGCGGTGTTGATTTGATCATTTAAACGGGCTTCATTTTTCTGTTCTGGCATAAATAGTAGCATCATATCGATAATCTGTTCACGACTTAGAATGACGCGAGTTGAACCGCCAATAGCGTCTTCTTCTGCCAAGCGTTTACGCAACATCACGAGTAATAAGCTAACAGGAAAGGTTAAGCTACGCTGGGGAATAAGGCGGGGCACGGTCAACTGATCCTCATTATCGTCATCAATAATTTGCTGTTTTAAAAAAGCATAGCCTTCAGATTCGTCTAGGTATAGCTCTAAACCAACAACCCTAAAATAATCCCGTACTGCCGCTTGCAGTTGTAATAAGGAAAGCCAAAGTTTGGCATGGCGGTCTTCGTAGATAACACCTTTAAGGAGCTGAACTAGAATAGCGGGGAGTTCATTGTCTTG
>JAGLDT010000236.1 GCA_023145485.1 Cocleimonas sp.
TTGTTTCTTCTGACATGTTTTTTGGTCTTCATTCCCTTTTGGATATTATTCGCGACGGTATTTTTTCTAGAACTCTTTCAACTTTCATTTCAAAAGATAGTTTCTTTTTTTGCCATTCGTCTTTTCCCTCACCGACTAAATATAATTTTAGGTATCTGTGCCACGCGTTGTGACATCTCTAATAGCTCATGCTGTGTTGATGCGCTGGATTCTTTGCTAAAAATAAGCTGTTCGGTCGTCTTTTCATCAATCACTGTATGTTTGCGCTTGGTCGCAATATTTAAATAAGCCACTAACTCTGCCAGCCCTTGTTTTAAAGGATACGTTTCTAACACTTCACTAAGACTAATCTGCTGTTTAGTTTGCAATAATTTACGAATGTTTTTGCGAAGCTGAATTTCATCGACCCATTGCTGTTGGTATAAGACAGAAACATCAATCTCAGCATCGACTTCTTCAATGGTTTTTCTGATCAGTTTAATTTTCTTTTTAGGCGAAAATAGATTGTGTTCCATCAGTAAATGCACATCAACTTTAGCCTGATCAACCTGAAAAAAATCACGCGGTAGCGTGCCAGCATCCTGATGCTTTAATGCTATGGTTGATTTTTCAACATTGCGTACAATTTCAAGAATACGTTTATTTTCCAGCCATGCTTGATCGGCTAAATATTTGCGTAATTGCTCGACAAGCTGGGCATTGGTTTGGAAAACTTTCTGTCCTGCATCCAATAATGCAAAGCCTATATAACGTAGGAAGTTAGCATCTTCGATATTTTTAAGCGCATCTTGCTGTAGTGCGGTGCTGGTCAGGTGCTCTAATTCTTCTTGTCGATCAGGTGACATTAAAAACTCCCAAAAAGCGGAGAAGCTTTTGCCCTGCTCTGAGTCTTGGATATAATTTTGCTGATCAAAAATTTCATCCAGCAAATCGCCCTTGTTTTTATCGCTCAGGGTGATCATCTCACGCACTTCTTGGTCTAATGAGCGGAAGTTGTATTCGACCTGACGAAAATCAGAAAGCAATTTACGCGCGGTATCTTCTGCTTCAAACCAACGCTCTTTAATACGCGTGCTATCAAAATCCTCCACAACCCCTGAACGAATTCGTGCTATTTTTTGGTCGATTTCATGTTTTTGTTGCTCTAACTCAGCAATGCGAACCTCAGGGTCTTGCTCGGTGTTTTGTACAATTTCTTGCAATAAACGATACAGCGTGAGCAAACGAGATTCTGTGCCAACAAACTGGCGAGGTTGTAACGTCTGCAACCATTCAATCGCTTTTTCTGCACCTGGGGTTAAATCCAACTGAGGAATATCATTGCCTTTTTCATAGTACTTGCGCATAAAGGCATTCGAGCCACCCGACCAATCATTCAGATAGTTAGCCGCAGATTTAGGAAATAAATTTTTATCTTCTCCTTGGTTCAAATAAAAAAGCAGGTCATCTAATTTGGAACACAGCACATCAAACGGTTGAGAGCGTTGATTTGGCTGGATAAAAACCTGATAGAGAAAACTGGCAATTAAAGGAGCATGGGGGGAGGTGAGCAAACGCCATGCGACGTTATTTTTGCGTTGGGATTTTAGATCAGCGTATTGCATCGCAATTTTATTTTGAGGAAAAGGAGTAGTTTAGATGATAATTATAATAAATCAAACGCCAATATTATTTACTGCATTCAAGTATGTGAAAGACTATACAGACCATGATTTAGATTTCTACAAAACAACAGGGGGGGAGTCCATCTCCTTACGCATTAAGGCCCAAAAGCAAGCACCCTCCCAAAAGAAAGACACCTATTGTGTGGCGAATAATGACCAATAGACCCGTTCTAAATGCATCTCAAGCCATTGAAATCATTGATTGGTATCGATATCGTTGGGAAATTGAAATGTTTTTTGATGTCTTAAAAGTGGGTTGTCGCGTTGAGCGACTTCAACTAGGAACAAGAAAGCGTGTTGAAAAAGCATTGCTATTAATAATGAATTAAGTAAATGGACGATTGGTAAACTACGCTATAAATCAAAAACCCCACTAAGTACCAGCTCAACCTTTAAGTAAAAAATCAAATAGTTTAATAAAAAAATAGGCCTCAGTGCCTGTTTTTTTATGTCTAATATATCTGTAAAATGTTAATTAGGAATGAGAATTTAATAACACCCCAAACTAACGTAGAATTTTTGTTCCTTAATAATAGCTGGGAGAAAAAATGAATAATTTTAAAATAGCAACATGGAATGTTAACTCACTGCGGGTACGTTTAGAGCAGGTGATAAAATGGTTAGCGGCTGAACAACCTGATGTCTTAGTACTGCAAGAAACAAAAATGACGGATGATCAATTTCCTATCGAGGATATTCAAGCAGCAGGCTATCACGTGGTATTTTCAGGGCAAAAAACCTATAACGGTGTTGCTATTATCAGCAAACTACCCGTAGAAGATGTCGTCATGGATCTTCCTAAATTAGATGATCCACAACGACGAATTCTAGCCACAACCATTAATGGCATAAGAATTCTAAATCTCTATGTTGTTAATGGCTCTGAAGTTGGCTCAGAAAAATTTGCTTATAAACTGGATTGGATTAGTAAAGTAACCGACTGGGTTTCTGGGCAACTCGACACGCATAAAAAATTTATTATCTTAGGTGATTTTAATATTGCGCCAACAGATCGTGATGTACACAACCCTAAATCATGGAATGAAAGAATTTTATGCTCCACCCCTGAACGCCAAGCACTCAAAAAACTGCTTGATTTAGGCTTTGTTGATAGTTTCCGTTTATTTGAACAAAATGATAAAATTTGGAGCTGGTGGGATTATCGTAGCGGTGGATTTCAAACGAATAAAGGACTAAGAATTGATCTTATTTTATCCAGTTTACTATTAAGCCAGCGTTGCACCCATTGCCTAGTTGATAAAGAACCACGCGGATGGGAAAGACCATCAGATCATGCCCCTGTTATTGCTCAATATAGAGCGTAGGAAATTTAATATATTGCCTTATCCATACACACCTTCATATTTTTGGGCGGAATATGGAGAATTGTAACCATTTTTATTCATTTCACCAATACTTGCACAGCCTCTTTAGCTGTGCAACATCTCCGATGCTGTTAGACGAAGCGGTTTGCATTCTGAAATAAACACCTCGCCTAATGGCATCAACAGACGATGCACATCTTCAGCAATTCCCGCTGACCTGTAACTACTTGATTTTAAA
>JAGLDT010000237.1 GCA_023145485.1 Cocleimonas sp.
CCGCATCCATCTCCAAGAATATTGTGGTTGATATCCCCATCGTTGGTGATGTAAAACAGGTCTTGCAGAAGCTGACTAAAGCCCTTGAAGTACGTGGGGATACACCAAATCAGGAAACATTAGGTCAATGGTGGGAGAAGATCAATAACTGGCGTTCTGAGGATTGTCTAAAATACAATATGGATGGAGACAAAATCAAACCGCAGTTTGTGGTCGAAAAGTTTTGGGAAATTAGTCAAGGTAGCTCTTATGTTTGCTCTGATGTGGGTCAGCATCAAATGTGGGCAGCACAGTATTATAAATTTGACCAACCCAACCGCTGGATCAACTCAGGCGGTCTTGGCACCATGGGATTTGGTTTACCTGCGGCAATGGGTGTTCAAATAGCGAACCCTGATGCGGATGTTGCCTGTATTACAGGTGATGGCAGTATTCAAATGTGTATCCAAGAATTAGCAACCTGCAAGCAATACCACCTACCGATCAATATTATTTCTTTAAATAATGGTTATTTAGGCATGGTACGACAATGGCAAGAATTCTTTTATCAAAAAAACTACGCCATGTCTTATTTTGATGCGATGCCTGATTTTGTCAAACTAGCAGAAGCCTATGGTCATGTTGGCCTACAGATTACCAAACCGTCCGATGTTGAAGATGCATTAAAAGAAGCATTAGCACAAAAAGATCGTCTGGTCTTTATGGACTTCATCACCACGAGAGAAGAAAACGTCTATCCGATGATTCCTGCGGGTGCAGGTTTGAATGAAATGAAGTTGCTATAGCGAGGTTGGTATGAATAAAGAACAAGATGAACGTCATGTCATTTCGATTTTAATGGAAAATGAGGCGGGCGCACTATCCCGTGTTGCAGGCTTGTTTTCTGCACGTGGCTATAATATCGAATCATTAACGGTTGCCCCAACAGATGATAAAAGCCTTTCACGGATGACGCTAGTAACTCGTGGTAATAGCGATGTTGTTGAGCAAATCATGAAGCAGTTAAACAAATTGATTGATGTCGTCAAAGTAAAAGACCTATCAGAAATTGAGCATGTTGAACGTGAAATGATGTTTATAAAAGTCTCTGCTAATGATATGGATGCTTGTGGTTCAATTAAGCGCATGGCCGATATATTTCGCGCAAGGATTGTCGATGTTAAGAGCAAAACGTTTACCATTGAAATCACCGGCAATAGAGACAAATTAAATGCGTTTATTGATGCCGTCAAAGATCATACGATTCTTGAGCTAGTTCGCTCAGGGAGTATGGGTATATCGCGTGGTGAGAAAACGCTGGGTTTGTAAAGCCAAGCTACAAAATTAAAAACAAAATAGTTAAAAGGACTATAAGAAAATGAATATTTTTTACGATAAAGATTGTGACCTATCCATCATTCAAGGTTTAAAGGTTGCGATTATCGGCTTTGGCTCTCAAGGTCATGCACATGCTGCAAACCTTAAAGACTCAGGCGTTGATGTTACTGTTGGATTACGTCCAAACTCCCCTTCTATTGCCAAAGCAGAAGGCTATGGTCTTAAAACAGCCGATGTTCCAACAGCCGTTGCCGCTGCTGATGTTGTGATGATTTTAACTCCAGATGAGTTCCAATCCGTTCTTTACCGAGATGAAATCGAGCCAAATATCAAACAAGGTGCTGTTCTTGCCTTTGCTCACGGCTTTGCAATCATTTATAACCAAGTAATGCCTCGTAAAGATTTAGATGTCATCATGATTGCACCTAAAGCACCAGGGCATACGGTACGTTCTGAATTTGTACGCGGCGGTGGTGTTCCTGACTTAATCGCGATAGATCAAGATGCATCAGGTAACGCAAAAGCCATTGCATTATCCTATGCATCAGGTGTGGGTGGTGGTCGTACAGCGATTATCGAAACGACTTTTCGTGATGAATGTGAAACCGACTTATTTGGTGAACAAGCCGTTCTATGCGGTGGTGCGGTTGAACTAGTTAAAGCAGGTTTTGAAACATTGGTTGATGCAGGTTATGCACCAGAAATGGCGTATTTTGAGTGTTTACACGAGCTTAAATTAATTGTTGATCTCATGTTTGAAGGTGGCATCGCTAATATGAACTACTCCATCTCAAACAATGCAGAGTATGGCGAGTACGTAACGGGTCCTAAAATCATCAATGAAGAATCACGTCGTGCTATGAAGGAAGCCTTAGATAATATCCAATCAGGCGAATACGCAAAACGCTTTATCCTTGAAGGGCAAGCAAATTACCCCTCAATGACAGGCGCACGTCGCTTAAATGCAGAACACGGCATTGAAGTGGTTGGTGCAGAACTGCGTAAAATGATGCCTTGGATTACAGAAAATAAAATTATTGATCAAGATAAGAACTAAACTTTCTTATTTCCCTCTCTAGTTTTAAAAAAGCCCGATAATAAAATCGGGCTTTTTTATTTGTGTTATTATTGTAAGGTTATTATCATTTTTTTCTGCCTAACTACTGATTAAGCTTGAAATATTACACAACCTAGCAGAGAATCCTTACCCCCCACTATTTGCTAATTAATTCCTTTTTATGTCAATTGTCGTTATCGGTGTCAATCACAAAACAGCTCCTGTTTCCATACGGGAACAAATTGCTTTCTCACCTGAAAAGCTAGCGGACGCGCTTCAACAAGCAACTGATATCTCTCCTGAAAGCATGATTTTATCCACCTGCAATCGAACTGAAGTTTATATTAAAATCAATCAAAAAGATGAAATTAATGCAATTGGTCAATGGTTAGCGACATACCATAAAATAAAACACAATAAATTATCCCCCTATTTCTATATTTACCAAAAAGAAGACGCGGTACGTCATGCTTTTCGTGTTGCCTGTGGATTGGACTCCTTAGTTTTAGGAGAGCCACAGATTCTTGGACAATTAAAAGTCGCCTTAAAAACTGCCTCAGATCATAAAGCCACAGGGCGAACCTTAAAACGTTTGATGCAATTTGCGTTTTCAACGGCTAAAAAAGTGCGCACACAAACCAGCATTGGCTCTAACCCTGTTTCAGTTGCTTTTGCCGCTGTTAACCTTGCCAAGCAAATTTTTAGCAATTTAGAAGAGCAAACGGTGATGCTCATTGGTGCAGGTGAAACCATTGAGCTGGTGGGTCGACATATTCATTCCACGGGGGTTAAACGTATTATTATTGCGAATCGAAGCATCGATAATGCCGCTAAACTAGCGAAAGAATTTGACGGGACTTGCATTGGACTAGCTGAAATTGGAACGTATTTGCCAGAGGCTGATATTGTTATCTCTTCAACCGCCGCCCCAATGCCTATTATTGGTAAAGGCACAGTTGAACATGCATTAAAAATACGCAAACATCGCCCTATTTTTATGGTCGATATAGCCGTTCCGCGTGATATTGAAGAAGCCGTGGGGAAACTTGATGATATTTATCTCTATACCGTTGATGATTTGCATTCGGTCATTGAAGAAAACTTAAAATCACGCCAACAAGCCGCTGAGAAAGCAGAAACAATGGTCACAGAAGAAGTTAAAGGCTTCTCCGCATGGCTACAAGCACAAGATCAAGTGCAATTGATTCAAAATTACCGTACCCAATTAAATGACGCCAAACAAGAAACGTTAGAAAAAGCGCAGAAAATGTTAGCAAATGGCAAATCAGCCGATGAAGCCTTGCAATTTTTAGCCCATACTCTCACCAATAAATTAGCACACCAGCCAACAAGCGCGATGAATAAAGCAGCACATAACGGGGATATAAAACTCTTGCAAGCAGCCAGTAAACTACTGGGTTTAGAGTCAAAAAAATAGGATAAGCAGTTTAAAATAAGGAAATCAAACACTGAACTACATTGTAGGCTTGCGTGGCAAGCTAACCCAGCCTACCGTTATAAGTCTGCCTTAGCTTCATGCGCCTCTACAAAAAAATTTAAAATAAAAGGATTAATGTGAAACCTTCCATACAACAAAAACTTGAAGCATTTGGCGAACGTCATGCTGAAATTGCGGCATTACTCTCTGAACCCGAAGTGATGAGTGATCAAAACCAATTCCGCAAATTATCAGTAGAATACAGCCAACTTGAGCCAATTGTGAAGGAGTATGAAAAATACCAGCAAACAGCTGAAGATAAGGAAACAGCAGAAGAAATGCTGAATGATCCTGAAATGAAGGAAATGGCACAGGAAGAAATTCAAGATGCTAAGAAAAAGCTAGAAAAATATGAATTAACATTGCAAAAATTATTACTCCCAAAAGACCCGAATGACAGTAGTAACACGTTTATTGAAGTTCGGGCAGGAACAGGTGGTGATGAAGCTGCGCTGTTTGCAGGTGATTTATTTCGTATGTACACACGTTATGCAGAAGTCAAAGGCTGGAAGGTTGATATTATCAGCAAAAATGATGGCGAACACGGTGGTTTTAAAGAGATTATTGGGCGTGTTATCGGAACCGATGTTTACTCTAAATTAAAATTTGAATCAGGTGTACATCGCGTACAACGTGTCCCTGAAACTGAATCACAAGGGCGCGTTCATACCTCTGCTGCAACGGTTGCCATTATGCCTGAAATTGATGCGGTTGAAGCCCCTGAAATCAAAGCATCTGACTTACGCGTTGATACCTTTAGAGCCTCAGGTGCAGGTGGGCAGCACGTTAATAAAACCGACTCTGCTGTACGCTTAACCCATATTCCAACAGGAACAGTCGTTGAATGCCAAGACCAACGCTCACAACATAAAAATAAAGCACAGGCAATGTCGGTATTACAAGCACGGATTATGGACGCAGAACGCCAAAAACAAGATACCGAACAAGCAGAAACGCGTAAAAGTTTAGTGGGTAGTGGCGATCGTTCAGAGCGTATTCGCACTTATAATTTTCCTCAAGGACGGGTCACAGATCACCGTATTAATCTGACACTGTATAAACTAGATGAAGTGATTTCAGGAAATTTAGAGCAGATTATTGAGCCATTGATTAATGAATATCAAGCAGATCAGTTAGCTGCTTTGAGTGAAGGTTAATTTGGCATGCTTGTGTTGAGCATATTCTTTATGATTTCCCTTCTAAAATTGCAATCATAACACGCAGTAAATCATCAACATCCGCAGGCACACGAAATAAATTAAGGTCTTGAGTAATTTGTTTTGTATGCGTGTTTAAGATAGCAAATTGCCAAACATTACCCACGGAGACCGCACCGTACAAAAAGGCATTAGTCGTATTCAATGCACCCTCTGATTTCCATTGATGCAGAGCAACCATTTCAACCGATAATTGCTTAAAGCCTTGCTCTAAATCAGCATTTTTAGCTTCAATGACCAATAACTGTTGCTGATTTTGCAGCAAATAGTCCAAGATCCCTTTCAGCTTATTATTAATGGTTAAAGAGTACTCCACACGCATTTTGCTCTGCGTATAAACAATCAGCTCCGTTAGAACAGGTGCAATAAGAAACTCGCGTCGCGCCATTTCGCTATTGATAGAAGTAGAGAGATTATTTTGCTCTAAACGAAATTTTAAATCCTCAAGACGTGTTAACTCAGCATCACTGCGTTTAAATTGATAATAATCTCGCTTAAACCCATAGCCAAAATAATCTAGGATTTCATCAACTTCAGAGGTTAGCTTAAAATAATCAGAGAATGTATAACTTATCTCACCAGAAGGATTAAAGGATTTCATTTTTCATCTCGCTAATATCAAAAACTAGGATTAATGTTTAAACACCGCAGAATATTGTTTTATATAGGATTGTGCAAAACGTTTGCCTAATTCCATTTGTGAGCTTGCATTAAAATGTGTGTTATCAAAGGTTTTTAAATCATTGGTTTCAACATAATGGGTATTCGAGACAACCCGATGTACTTGTTTTTGTTGCGCTCTTACCTGCTTTACCTCGGGGAAACCCTTATTTTTTGGACTCACAGCACCGATAATAAAGAGGCTATTCGGTGCGTTTAAATCACGTCTTAGTGAATGAATAAATTGTGTTAAACGACCACCATAACGCTTTGCGGATGCTTTATTGCGAGAATCACTTTCCCCCTGCATCCACACAATCGAATTTATAACGGGGAGCGTCTTTTTTTTGCTCCGCTTAGGAAGTAGCGAATACCTTATTTGTCTAATCATTGCTTTGTAAAGCGGTTGATTCGGCATCCATTGACGAATATAACTGCCACTGGCAACATATTTTACAATAATATGTTTATCATTAGGGAAAGCTCTCGCAACATGATGAGCAAAACTAACCTCTGGACCAAAATAGGCATACTGTGCTAACTTTCTTTTTTGAGCTTGATAGTAAAAACTGACATTAGCAGGGGTTTTGTGATAAGCAGGTGGTAGTCGATAACTTTTGCTTTTCCCCATCATATTTGACTGACCAATCAACAGATAAATGTGCGTCTTCGCATTAAGATGAGTTGCGATAAAAGAAAAGAAGATGAGCGTGGTAAAAAGTAATTTATTTTTTAGTTTCATAGATGATTATCCTTTGGCATAGTTCCTATATTTTCACAATCTCTTGGGCATAAGAACGAAATTTCCCTATTTCCTGAACATATCAAATAAAGCTAACATGTCAACCATTCAAACTCTACTTAAACAAACCAGTCAACAACTTAGCAACGTATCGGATAGCCCGCAGCTTGATGCGGAGCTATTGCTATGCCATTGCTTAAATAAGGAGCGTAGCCATCTTTATGCATGGGGTGAAAAGCAGGTGGATAACATAACTCAACAGGCATTTGAGCAACTTATCGAAAAACGTTTAACGGATTACCCTGTTGCTTATTTGCTTGGGTATAAAGAATTTTGGTCATTAGATTTGATTGTTATGGAGGGTGTGTTAATCCCTCGACCTGAAACGGAGTTACTGGTTGAAATAGCTTTAGAAAAAATCGAGACAATTAAAGCGCCGAAAATATTGGATTTAGGCACGGGGTCAGGGGCGATTGCATTAGCGATTGCAACCGAAAGAGGGGATGCAAGCATTGTGGCCAGTGATTATTCCAAGCAAGCTTTGGCTATTGCAGAAAGAAATGCACAGCAAAATAACCTTCATAATGTAAGCTTCATACGCTCTGATTGGTTTAAACAAATAGTCAATCAACGCTTTGATCTTATCGTTTCTAATCCGCCTTATATTCAAGCTCATGATCCACATTTAAAACAAAGTATACGTCATGAGCCGTTACAGGCATTGGTATCGGGTGAAACAGGTTTGGATGCTATTAAA
>JAGLDT010000238.1 GCA_023145485.1 Cocleimonas sp.
TATGCGCCAAAATGCATGGTTGTTAATTGAGCATAGTTATAATCAAGGCGAGGCTGTGCCTTTATTAATGTCAAAAGTAGGGTTACAACACGCTTATTGCATTAAAGACTATAATAAAAATGATCGACTCAGCATTGGACAAAAAGGATAATAATATGATCATCATGTACGGGATTAAAAACTGTGACACGATTAAAAAAGCACGTAAATATTTAGAAGCTAATAAAATAGAATATAGCTTTCATGATTTCCGAGTAGATGGAGTGAATGACATTCAGCTACGTGCATGGGTTTCTGAGCTAGGTTGGGAGAAGTTGCTGAATAAGCGTAGTACCACATGGCGTAATCTACCTGATGAAACCAAGCAAAATATGAGTGAATTACTGGCTCTAGTCGTAATGGAAGATCAACCCACGATTATTAAACGCCCAGTATTAGAAATGGCGGATCAGGTGGTGGTGGGATTTTCTGAAAAACGCTATGATGAAATTTTTTCACAGAAATAGACTATGCCTCAACATTTATTCTCCATTATTGAATCACCTCGACACCCTAATTTCATCCAGCTTTATAAAAGTGTGGGGATTGAGGAGCATTGCTTTAATTCAATGCGTAAAGTAATTAAGAAACTCAAATCACGGCAACCTGATTATATTGTTGCTGAGTTTTTTTACGGTTATGGTAATAATTATGCAGGGGTTAATATCAGTAATTTAGATGTGATGCTGTACTCCTTACAAAAGTATTCACCGAAAACAAAAGTGATTGTTTTAGTGGATAAAAAAGAACGGCAATATGTCGATAAACTCAATGATATTATTCCACTGCATGCGGTTTTAGTGCGGCCTTTTTCTGAGAAATTGATGCAAGATGCAATTAGCTCAGGCTACTCCAAGGAAATAAGCGCGTAAATAGAAGCCACAGAGAGGGTAAGATTTATAAAATATAATTCGCAGGAGTAGCCTAAAGCCCTGCGAGTTGCTGTGTTTTATTGGCATTAATTTGCTGATAAATCCCTTGTGATAAAGACTGCAATTCCTCGCGTTGAATTTTACCACTAACAGAATAGGCAATATTAGAATTCATCCAATAAAAGGCATTCACGGCTTTTTCATTTTTAAATAACAAATCATGGTCGTTATACGTTGGGTTTTTTGATACTAACAGCGTAATACGTCGTCCTGTATTGTCTTCAAACATGAACTGTGCAGCAGGTCGTCCTTTTTTCATTGCTAATAATCGTCCACCTAGCAAGGTGTAACCATACTGCTCTAACGTTGGTACTTTCAGTGGATGATCTACACGTTTTGATAACCATTGCACCAGGTGATCCTTTTTATCAACACTCACTTCTACAGGGTGTAACATCTCAACAGAAAATACCTCATAAGCAGAGATGGCAGAATTAACAAAACTAATCCGAGGTTTCAAGGTAGGCGAGGATAAATCATGCAGATACCAGCCGATAACCCCGCTGACCAGCATTAACAAAACAGAAGCGACTAGACTGTAATACCACGGCATATTGGAAGAGCGATTGAGATGACTTTTATTAAAGCGATTAATATCGAGTCGTGCAGGCATTTCATCACAATCATCATCACTAAAGTGCTGTTTTATTAGCTTGTTTTGCTGTTGCCACTGATGAATTTTAATTGCGATTTGAGGGTCTTTACGCATCAATGCTTCTACCGCTTTTACCTTATGAGGGGATAGTTGCTGATCAACATAAGCGTGTAAATCTTGCTCTTGAATATTGATGCTTTGCTTGCTCATTTCACTTCTCTCAATATCGGTTGGACAGTTCCATTCATTAAATCATGTAGCGCATTGCGCGCACGCGATAAGCGAGACATCACCGTGCCCAGCGGGATATCCATAATCTCTCCCACTTCTTTATAGCGAAATCCTTCAACCGTTACCAGTAACAAAACTTGGCGTTGATCTTCTGGTAACTGTCGAAGGCAAAAATCAATATCTCGCATTAAAACATCCGATTGATGGGGTTCTAATGGATTCACTAACGAATCAGTATCATAAATTAGCTCAGGTTTTCTCGCTTTGCTTTTGAGCTGATTGACATATAAATTATGCTGGATTGTAAACAGCCATGCACGTAATGATGAATTAGGTTGCCATAACGCTTGTTTAAGCAAAGCGCGTTCTAAACAGTCTTGCACCAAATCATCCGCTTCCTCCTGTCGATAAAAAAGAGTAAACGCATAACGTCTTAATGCGGGGATACATTGTTCTAATTGAACTGAAAACTCAGGCATAGCAGCAAATCTAAGGTAAGCTAACAGGTGTTGAGTAAACCCAATCTCTTCCTTTAACAGGGGTATGACAAGCAATGCAGGATTGGTTTAAATCCTTGTCATCGCCATACGGCTTTTGATCTTTACCTAACCAGCGCGCCCACCCCCATCCTGTGCCGTTTTTTTTATATTTTTTGCTGTCTTTTATCATAAATTCAGCATGAACAAACTCATCAGGTGCAATGGCGGTTGGCCAGTTTTCTTCTGCTTTTTGTTTCCATACTAACTTCCCCAAAATAGTACCTTCAGGCCAAGGGTTTGTCTGTTGATAGCGTGCTGCTTTGATGGCAATATCATTACCTAGAATAATACGCATGGATTTATTATCCAGACGATGGGATGCTGAAATGACCTTCCAGTCTTTATAATTTTCAGGTAATTCAATACCATCTAGATTCGGTTTAACCTTTGTTGTATCCGCATTCGCAGAGATGAGACTGGTTGTAACGGCAAGCGTTAGTAAGAGAAGCCTTGTTTTCATGTTGTTTCCTTGTTGATAGTTATTAAATTTTTTAATTCCTAACTACATTAACAACTTTAAAGTGGATTTATTCCACTGAAGATAAAATGGCTACTTTTTTAACTTACTCCCGCAACCCAATCCCACGATTCAATAAAAATAGCGCAATGCTAAATAATAGGGTAATAAAGACCATTAACAGTGCAAAGCTAGCGGTAGGACTGATGTCTGAGGTGCCTAAAATACCGTAGCGAAATCCATTGACCATATAAAGTACGGGATTAAACATGGATACATCACGCCAAAAAGGTGAGAGTAGATTGATAGAGTAAAAAACGCCACCGAGGTAGGTTAATGGTGTAAGAATAAACACGGGGACGATATTAACAGCGTCAAAGGTTTTGGCAAAAACGGCATTGATAAAGCC
>JAGLDT010000239.1 GCA_023145485.1 Cocleimonas sp.
ACTAAAATAGAAGCGAATAGTGTTAGCCACGGCGCTTTAAGACATATTTTTAAGAGTGGACGATAAATCCAAATTAAGACGACAGATAACGGATTACTACTTTCTTTGGGTAATCGCCCCCGAATCATATAGCCCATTAACACGGGCACTAAAGTAACGGCCAAAATAGCAGCTGCTGCCATTGAATAGGTTTTGGTAAAGGCTAAGGGTGAAAATAAGCGTCCTTCCTGTGCCTCTAAGGCGAAAATAGGCACAAAGCTAAGGGTGATAATCAGTAAGGAGAAAAACAGTGCAGGACCGACTTCAACTGACGCTTGCGTAATCACCTGCCAATGTTGTTTACCCTTGGGCATTTCACCGTGTTGATCCTTATAGTGTTCCAAATGCTTATGTGCGTTTTCTATCATCACAATCGCAGCATCAATCATGGCACCAATGGCGATTGCAATACCGCCTAGTGACATGATATTGGCGTTAATGCCTTGTTGTTGCATTACGATAAAAGCGGCTAAAATACCCACGGGTAGACTAATAATTGCGACCAATGCCGAGCGCAAGTGAAATAGAAACAGCAGGCAGACAATAGCAACGACCGCAAACTCTTCCAGCAGTTTGATTTTAAGGTTATCCACTGCGCTAAGAATGAGTTTCGAGCGATCATAAGTGGTGATAATCTCCACGCCTTCGGGTAATCCAGAGCGTAACTGCTCAATTTTAGCTTTAGTATCTTTAATTACCTGTAATGCATTTTCACCGTAACGCATCACCACAATACCGCCAACGACTTCGCCTTCACCATCTAGCTCTGCAATCCCGCGTCGCATTTGTGGGCCGATACGCACCTTGGCGATATCCCGCAGTAAAATCGGTGTGCCTGTTGCTTTATTAAGGCTGATAGGGATGGTTTCTATATCACTGATATTTTTTAGATAACCTTTGGAGCTAATCATATACTCCGCTTCGCCCAGCTCCATTACTGAGCCACTGGTTTCTTGATTAGCGCGTTGAATAGCGGTTTTCACCTGCTTTAAGGAAATATTATAAGCCCGCAAACTATTGGGATCAGCAATTACTTGATACTGCTTTACCATGCCGCCAATGGTAGCAATTTCGGAAACACCCGCAACCGTTTGTAACTCGTATTTTAAAAACCAATCTTGTAAAGAACGCAATTGGGATAAGTCATGTTTATTGGTTCTATCCACCAGCGCATACTCATAGACCCAACCTACTCCTGTTGCATCAGGGCCTAAACGTGGCTCGACACTATCGGGTAGTTGACTAGCAGCTTGGCTTAAATACTCTTGAACCCGCGCGCGCGCCCAATAAATATCAGTACCATCTTCAAAAATAACATAGACATAAGAATCGCCAAAAAAAGAAAACCCACGCACAGCGGTTGCTTTGGGTACGCTTAACATGGTGGTGGTAATCGGGTAGGTCACTTGATCCTCAACCACCTGTGGCACTTGACCAGGAAAGCTGGTTTTGACAATCACCTGTACATCGGAGAGATCAGGAATCGCATCTAAGGAGGTTTTAGACAGTGACATTAACCCCCAGATAGTGAGTAATATTGTCAAGATAATGACTAAAAAACGATTTCTTATTGACGCTTCGATTATTTGTGCAAGCATAATGAAGCCTTTGGGTTACTTGAAAAATTTACCACAGAGGACACGGAAAAAATAAAGACAACTTCTTGTTCTAGAATTTCAGCTTTTTCATGTTCCCAAATTCCATTTGGGAACATGGTTAGGAAATTCCATTTCCAGTTTCTAACACTCGAAATGGAATTTCGAGAAGGCATTCCCAAATGGAATTTGGGAACGAGGAAGGTATCATTTTGATGATTCATTTTATCCCCTTTATTTGCCACTTAAACGACGGAAACTGGCTTGCAGATTACTTTCAGAATCAATCATAAATTGCCCTGAGACTAAAATATCATCGCCTTCATTAAGCCCTGTTAAAATTTCCACCTGCCCATTGGATTTCATGCCAATTTTTACTTCTACAGGTTGGTATTTATTTTTAGCCACCACTTTCACCACACGCGGGCTGTTTTCATAATAAATAATGGCTTCAGAGGGGATGGTAAGGGCTTGTTTGCTTTGATGAAAAAGGGTTACATCCGCAAACATATTGGGTTTTAATAATTGCTTAGGGGTCTTAAATTTAAGTCGCACTCGCAGAGTACGTGTCTTAGGATTTAATTCAGGATAAATATAATCTACTTTACCCTGCCATGTTTTTCCCACAAGACCCCGCACTTGAATCTCTGCTTTATCACCTTTTTTGACCCATGTAAGTTGATGCTCAAAGACATCAACAACCACCCAGACAGAGGATAAATCAGCAATGGTGTAAAGCTCTGTTATAGGGGTGATATACATACCGTTACGAATCCCCACCTTTGTTATTACGCCATTGTTTTTCGCAATAATAGGAATGCGTTGTTGTGATTTTCCTGTAGTGCTGATTTTTTTAATGACATTTTGAGGAACATTGAGATCGCGAAGACGAGATTTAGAGGATTCAGTCAGTGATTTGCCTCTGCCCGCAATCACTGAACTTGTTCTTCTAGCGATCAGTAGATCCTTTTGTGCTACTAAAATATCGGGCGAGTAATATTCCAATAACACCTTACCCTTAGTCACTTTGTCACCTAATGATTGGGTATAAACACGCTCCACCCAACCATTAGAACGGACATGAACATGATGCAGGGTATCCTCATTATAAGTAACGGATCCAATGGTCTTAATCGTTCGCGAGAGCTTATTGATCTTTGCTTTTTCAATCCGCACCCCCATGTTTTGTGCGGTACTGGCATTAATGGTGATTTTGGGTAATTCATCTTCTTTAGTTGCTTCTTCACTCTGATCATAAACAGGCACTAAGTCCATCCCCATAAGAGATTTTCCTGGCTCATCACGGCGGTAATTCGCATCCATTGGCGCAACCCAATAAAGGATTTTTTTTTCTTTAGGTTGACTGGATTGCTTTGCTGGTTCAGGTTCTAATGGCTCTTTTAAAACCAAATCCATGCCACAAATAGGACAGCTACTGGGTTCACCTTTAACAATCTGTGGATGCATCGGGCAAATATAAGTAGGATCAGAATGACGATCAACATGCTCGGCTAAGGTATCATTAGCCATAGCATCAAAGGTTTGATCAAATGTTTTTCCTGTTAGCCTGCCGATGGAATCATCGTATAGCGTTTCATAGGCGGGATTATCATTAATGAGCCAGATTGCTCCAGCACCTACTATCACAATCAGCACCAAAAGAATGCTGATGGTTTTTAAAAACTTCATGAGTTGCCCTGATAAATTATAAATCAGATTTAACCAATTTTTATTACCTGAATTCGCATTGATCTCACGGATTCAGGTATTAGAGAATAAAAATATTAGCACCACAGAGCATACGGAATGCATAGCAATTTTCAGCGTATTCTATGGTTTTAAATTGTTTTTGGATAAATTAGAGAATGATTCTAGGCGGGCGATAAAGAGAGTTGGATCGATGAGAAATCAAACCAAGGGATAAAGACTGCTGAAAGACAGACTGTTGGTAATAGATCGGGAATGTTGACAAATTGCTAATCAGCAAACTGCTGAAATGCCCTGTATCACAGTCACATTGTCCACTGGCACAGTGATTATCCAACAGTTGGCAACAATCAGGGTGCTTAGTCGCATTGCCTGTTTGCATCTCAGTATGTTGTTGGCAGGTGAGGGT
>JAGLDT010000024.1 GCA_023145485.1 Cocleimonas sp.
TCCTGAGAGCATCCAATCTGAAACAAAAATTCTACGTTATAGTTTCGGATGTTATTAAATCCTCAGCCCTAACCACATTTTCCCGCTTTTTTGGCCTGATATTTATTGACTCGGAAAAAGCTTGAATATTGAATCTTTAAAGGCAATGATTACACCATGATAAGTCAAAAACGTTCACTTAACACCATTCTCCTAGCGTCAGGGTTAATCCTTTTTACTCTACTGATATATAAGTGGTTTTTTCATAACGAAAAGCATCCTGATTCCATTAAGCCCAAACCCACAACAGGGCTTTCTTACTCCAGTGCCTTAGACTTTTCGGCATTGCCAAACTGGGATAATGATCAACACGCAGAAGCATGGCCTGCCCTCATAAAAAACTGTCAAATAATGGCAGAGAAAAAAGCGGTATGGCAAACTATTTGTGCGGATGCTAAACAGCAAACTTCAAGCCAAACTATCACTAATGCCTCAGCTAAACAGTTTTTTGAGCGTCATTTCACCCCTTACCAATTGATCGCACAGAAAGATGATAAGGAAAAGAAGCATGGTTTAATGACGGGCTATTATGAGCCTTTGCTTAAAGGTGACTATGAAAAAAGTGACCGCTATCGATACCCTATTTATGCACCACCTAAGGCAATGTTGACCATTGATCTGGGTGATTTGTATCCTGCTTTAGAGGGTAAACGGGTACGTGGTCGAGTAGAGGGAAATAAGGTTATTCCTTTTTATGATCGCAAGACAATTGATGGTACTGACTCCCCCTTAACAGGTGAGGAGATTATTTGGGTTGATAATCGTAATGATTTGTTCTTCTTACATATTCAAGGCTCAGGACGTGTGCAATTGCCTGATGGCAAAGTGATCGGTGTCGGTTATGCTGATCAAAATGGTCAGCCTTATCACTCTATAGGCAAAATATTAATCGAGAAAAAAGCGATAGCGCGCAAAGACATGAGCCTATTTAGCCTCAAAGCATGGTTGCGTGAGAATCCTGATAAAGCACTCGATATATTGAATGCAAATCCTAGCTATGTATTTTTTAACTTACGCGATGAAATTAAAGAAGGCCCCATAGGCTCACTCAATGTGCCACTAACGCCAGAGCGAAGTATTGCGATTGATCCTAAAAAAGTAAGTTTAGGCTCGGTAATGTATATCGACACAACCTATCCTGATAAGGCAAAAACACCGTTGCAAAAATTAGTTTTCGCTCAGGACACAGGCGGGGCAATTAAAGGTGAACTACGTGCAGACATGTTCTATGGTTCGGGAAAACAAGCAGAGTTTAGAGCAGGATTGATGAAAAATCGTAGCCAATATTTTATTTTAAAACCCAAGTGAAGCTACCCTGCTATAAAAGTTTTAGGCTAGTTGCCTCAATATGAAACAAAATAATTTAAAAGAACGATGGTTCGCTTTATTTAATCATTCTAAAATGAGTAGCGTAGAGCTTCTGTTTAATTCTTTAGTTAAAAATTACAATGAATCACATCGTTATTACCATACATTAAGTCATATTCATTTATGCCTAGAAGAATATGATGAAATCAAGGAAGATTTAAATGATTCTTTTTCAGTAGAAATAGCATTATGGTTTCACGATATTACCTATCTGCCAAAAGAAAATGATAATGAAGAAAAAAGTTCAATCTATGCGAAAAATAGCTTGTCTAAAGTGGATGCTGAGAGAAAACTTATAAAAAAAGTCTGTAACCTGATTCAATCAACAAAACATCCCTCTTGTCCTAAAACCTTGGATGAAAAATATATTGTAGATATTGATTTAAGCATAATGGGCGCTCCGAGTGAAATTTATACCCGTTATTCTAATCAAATTAGAAAAGAATATAGCCATGTGCCAGACTTTCTTTATTCTTGCGGAAGGAAAAAATTTCTTAATACATTGTTAACATTAAAATATATATATCATACTGAACATTTCAAAAATAAATATGAACTGACTGCAAGGGAAAATATTCGAAATGAAATTCATAGAATAGAGTGAAACTAACAATCGTATTCACTCTATTCTAAAATATCACTTAGCCCCACTCAAATAGAATTTTGGTGCAAGTAAATAAGATTCAACTCGGAAAGTCGGGTTAGCCTGTTTCACTATGCTCAATAAGCTAACCGAACCTAGTATGCTAACGTACTAGCATTTTAGGTCAGATCCCATTAAAGTAGATACGGTTCAATTAGAGTTTAATAAACCTGTAAATATAAAAAATTTACAAGACTATAGCTATGGAGGTTACAAGATGAGGTTTCTGAATATTAATATCTTTTTTTATTATGGGGTTCTATTTGTTTTTTTAATGATGCTATCATCATTATCTTTTTCCAAGAATTTCACTAATGAAAAAGATGTTCGCATTTTAGTTGAAAGAAGCTGGGATGTTATTAGTGACTCAGAAAGAAAGGCAAAAAATGCGAGAAGGTTAACAAAAATAGCGAGTGAACAAGGACTTTATGTCAACCCAGAAACCCCTTTGGTGACTAGAAGTGAAAGAGATGCTCTTGCTGAATTAGCACCTGAAGTTTGCGATGTTCATTTTCAACAGGAGGCAAATAACCTACTGCAAGGAAAGTACTCAAGAGGACAATGGCTACAACATGTGTCTAAATGTAGAAAATGTTGTCGTCCTTATATGTCTGGAATCATTGCAAAACATATAACAAAAGTTGTTAATGGCGCTCATCTTGCGATACTGTTTAATTATAATAAATCTGATATTAAAGATGATTATAAAATAAAGTTAAAAAAACTTTTTAAAAATGACCTCAATAAAGAAAATAATAGAAAAGTCCTTCTTATTGGTCGTTCTAGCAACAAAGGAAGCATTGATAAAAATATGACCTTATCTAAAAAAAGAGTGCTTGCCATTAAAGAGTTATTACTAAGTAAAGGCTATGTAAAAAAAGAAAATTTAACCGACCTCTTATTTGGTAGTGCGCCTCCTCGCTTAACAGAAGATCTTGCAGAGCTCTACGGCATTGGTCAAACAGAAATTAAAAAAACAACGTTCTCTGGTGTAGATGACGGTTCTTTCAGGATTAATCAAAGTGTTATTGTTGCTATTTATGAATCTTAACTCGGTAAGTTGGGTTAGCTTGTTTCGTTTTGCGAAATAACTAGCAATTTTGGGTGAATACTCTGAATTGCTAAGTTTTCTCTAAAACATTGTAGCAAGTGCATCAACCTATATTTGAGGCTGGTTGATGTATTAAAGCTACCCCAAGGAAATAAACACTTTCAGGATTTATGTTGTAGTCACTATCCAGCCCATGCGAAAATACTTGCTTCTCTTTTCAATACTATATTTCAAAGATCATACTATCACGGAAAATAATGATGACAGCTAAACTTATTGATGGAAAAAAAATTGCAGCTGCTGTAAAAACAAAGGTTAAATTGCTTGTAGATGAGCGAACAAAGCTTGATAAACGTCCACCGGGTTTGGCTGTTATTCTAATCGGTGGTGATCCTGCTTCACAGGTCTATGTTGGGCATAAACGCAAGGCTTGTAAGGAGATAGGGATTACTTCTCGTTCTTATGATCTCCCATCAGACACAACACAATACGAATTAGTCACTATTATTGATGAGCTAAATAATGATAAATCCATTGATGGTATTTTAGTTCAGCTTCCCCTTCCTGATCATATCGATCCTTCATTAATTATTGAGCAAATACATCCTGATAAAGATGTGGATGGCTTTCACCCGCTTAATATTGGCAAGCTTTCGCTTCGTATACCAGGAATGCGACCTTGTACCCCCTACGGTATTATGCATTTGCTTGATTCTATCGGCGAGGTATACAAAGGAAGGCATGCGGTTATTGTTGGTGCTTCTAATATCGTTGGTCGCCCAATGACAATGGAATTACTCCTAGCGGGTGCGACGGTGAGTGTCTGTCATCGTTTTTCTAGTAATACCCCTGAGTTAATTGCACAGGCTGATATTGTTGTTGTTGCGGTCGGTAAAGCGGGGCTGGTTAAAGGCGAGTGGATTAAGGAAGGCGCAACCGTTATCGATGTGGGTGTTAATCGTATGGCTGACGGTACGCTTGCTGGTGATGTTGAGTTTAATATAGCCTCTAAAAAAGCAGCTTGGATTACCCCTGTTCCTGGGGGCGTTGGCCCTATGACTGTTGCTATGCTCATGAAAAACACATTAATTGCTTGTGAGAAACATCAGTTATAGTGTTTTAGCCACGTCTAGCGAAGCTAAAGCATCTGGCTATCAACTTAAGACAGCCATTTGATATTCTGCCACCTGTATTGAGGATGAGAAACACAGGCAACAACATACTGTCCCAGCTTAAATTGGTAGCCAAGCAGACGATTCCAGAAATTATTTCTTACAAGCTGTCTTAGTGCCTGCTACTTTTCCTGTTAGCTTTAAGAAATTAGCAAAAGGATCTATAACTTTCATAGCCTCAAGTTTAGGTCCTTTAAACTTCAATTTACCCGTCATCATAGACCCCATCACGCCACATTTTCCCGTCCCCATACAAGTCCAGTCTGCGTCGGTCGCATACATATAGTAATCCACACTCATATTCAGTTTTTTACCATCTAATTTGCCACCATACATACACATTGCTTTACCATCCTTTTCAGCAATATTTAATTGCACTTTAGGCGCATCGCAACCATCACGGGACAGAGTAATGATTTTATACCCTCTACCTGCATCGTTCTTGATCCATTTATAGCCTTCACTACCAAACATATCATCAGGCATTTGTGCCAATTGCTTTGTCAGTACGGCATCCTCATTCCATGCTGTACAGATTTGCTTAGCCCAGTCTTCATTCATAAACTCACCTGCTATAACAGTCGTCGATAATAAAGTGAATGAAGCGCCCCCTAACAGTACCAAACCCATCTTTTTAAACATTTTAAGTTCCTCTAGATAATGAAGAAATAAGTACTCAATAATCACCCCAACCCTAATTTGTTCCTTAGTATGTTATTAATATCCTTATTTCATGACAAAAAAACGAGGCAAGCCTCGCTCCGATTTAAACCTTAAAATTTAACGCTATATCCTATCCCTACTGCATCTTGATTCATTTTTAAATCAAAGGGCTGAGGCTGTACAGGATTTGCCATATTCCCCTTTACTGTGTTACTAAAAGTATGTGTATAGCTCCCAATAATACTTGCCTTTTTATTCAATTTATAATTAAAGCCTAACGATAAATGATCTTCCACAACAGCTGGGGTTAGCGAATTAAAAAAGGTATCATCCCCGTCAACAGGAGAGTCACCATGATTATAACCTGCCATTAAGGCTAGTTTAGGGTTCATCTGATGCTTAATACCAACTTTTACAACGGTTTGATCATCCCAACCAAACCCTGGTCCATCATTTGAGCCAAAAGGCAATTGTGTTTGCGCGCTGTTACCAATAGCAGCAACTTTTGAGTAATAAATTTGCTGTATATCCCCTGCTATGGTTGTTTTAGGGGTAACTTTACTAGAAAAACCAACCGTAAAAGTGGCTGGAGCATCCATTCGCCCACCATCAGGGAATAAACCTGAATACTTCTTAAACTTACTCATCTTAGTTTTTAAACGATAAGAAGCACCCAAGGTCGTTGTATCAGATACCTTGCCCATCCAACCTATTGTTGCACCAATACCTGTTGCAGAATCTACTCCCCTATCAGTAAATTTATCCTTACCCTTCTCCTTAGAAAAACCTTCTAATGCCTGTAAACCTTCCGCTTTAAACTGTTGATACACTAAATTAGCCGAAAGACCCAAACTATGTCGATTATTTAATTTAATCCCCAACGTTGGAGAAATAAACAACTGCTCAAGATTCACTCCTGAATTTGAGGATGTACCTGCATTAAAGGGCGCCAAATGATTTGGAGCAGGCGCACCTGTAGGAAACACGGGGCTGTTTTTAAATTCGGTATTCATCCCTCCATTACCATACATGCTAAAACCAACCGCATATTTATCATTATACTGTCGTTTATAGCCTCCACCTGGAATAACAAAAATCGACGCTTCATCGCCTTTAAAGGTTGCGCCGGCCAAACCTGGAAAATCTTTACGCATCACCGTACGATTCGGTTTAAACAACTCCAGCTCAACATCCCAACCATCATCAATAAAGCTAGCACTTGCAGGATTCGTTGCCATACTCATACTATTAACGGGATTTCCAGCAGCTGCCCCACCCATTGCTTTGTGCTCTTGACCAATCCCTGTTGGCGCTAAACCGTTGGTTGCAAAAACAGAAGGTGTCATCAAAATAATAGAAAGTGATGAGGCTAGCAAAGACTTCTTAAAAATTAACTGCTGCATTTTATTCTTTCCTCAGTGGTAGGTGGTTTGTGCGACAAATATAAGTAAAATTTTATAAATAAATTTTATTCTATTGATAAAATCAATCATTATTTAACATGATGGCAGAATAAACAGATTAGTGTCAATAGTAAGAAACCCGTATAAATCACTGTATTTAATGCATTTATATATAATAATATTCTTACTAGCTAATATTGAAAAAATAGCCACTTACTGTATAGTCCCTTGCACCTTCAATCCTTGGAAACCATCCTATTGCACGCTAATAATTTAATAGGATCCCAATAATTGATAATCCCCTAAGCCTAAGATAATGTTTTCCATGAAGTTTGATTTACATAACAGCAACAATAACGCACGACGTGGCACCCTCACTTTTCCACGCGGTAGCATTCAAACCCCTGCCTTTATGCCCGTAGGAACCTACGGAACGGTTAAATCGATGAAGCCCGAAGAGCTAAAAGAGATGGGGGCAGAAATTATTTTAGGCAATACCTTTCATTTAATGTTACGACCAGGGACTGAAATAATCCAACAACATGGCGACCTGCATGACTTTATGCATTGGGATAAGCCAATTTTGACCGACTCTGGTGGCTTTCAAGTTTTTTCACTGGCTAAAATGCGGAAAATTAGCGAACAAGGTGTCGAATTTCGTTCACCCATTAATGGTGAAAAATTCATGTTAAGCCCTGAATATTCGATGCAAATCCAACGTGAACTTGGCTCGGATATTGTGATGATATTTGATGAATGCACCCCCTATCCTGCTACTCATACTGAAGCGCGCGATTCAATGAAATTATCACTTCGTTGGGCTAAACGTAGCAAAATAGCACATGCGGATAATCCCTCAGCATTGTTTGGTATTGTACAAGGCGGTATGTATGACGATTTACGCGAAATATCCGCTAAGGGCTTATGTGAAATAGACTTTGATGGTTACGCTGTCGGTGGTTTATCCGTTGGTGAACCTAAAGATGAACGTGATAAAGTCTTGGAAACAACCGTTCCCTTGCTACCTGAGAATAAACCCCGTTATTTGATGGGCGTTGGCAAACCAGAAGATATTGTAGAATCGGTTAAACGGGGCATTGATATGTTTGATTGTGTTATTCCTACACGCAATGCACGCAATGGATTTTTATTTACCCGTCATGGCATTGTTAAAATCCGTAACAGTAAACACAAAAAAGACACTAATCCCATCGACAAAGACTGTGGATGCTACACCTGCAAAAACTACTCACGTGCTTATTTACGTCATTTAGATAAATGTAAAGAAATGCTCGGTGCACATTTAAACACCATTCATAATTTATATTATTATCAAGAGTTGATGCGCGAAATACGCACCGCGATTGAAGCTAATCGTTTTGAAGCATTTGAAAAAGAATTTTATGCAAAAAGAGAGCGAGCTGAAGGGATATAAAAAGTGGCAGGGGAATTAGAATCATACCCTTCTGCTTTCCTTAGGAATACAAAAGGGTATGGGAATATCGATTGAAAAGATGTTTATTTATCAGAGCATTATGACTCTGCACGTACCTCAACAGTGACTACGTCGTTATATATATCCACAGGTGCAGTAGCATTGTACTCAAAAGGCCTCATTTTTAAATCTGCGGTATTACAACTAACCTTTTGCTCAAAATTTTCATTTGATGAAAATTTAACCTCCATATTTGCTGTTGTGTCAAACGTACCCGTAACAAACTCATTAACACTATAGTGCAAACCATAAGTTGCCAATATCTCACCTGTTTCAATGCCTTTTAATTTAAAGTCATTCACAGTATGGATTTTGGCATAACAGGTTTTTGGTGTCGCTTCTACTTCAATTGAACCAATGGCTATATTATCGCCACTTTCTACCACCGCTTCTAATTTCTCCGCACTAAAATCAATAATATCAATAACGGGTGGCTTCACTACAATTTCTGACTCTTTATACACAGAAACATCGAAAGATTTACTATAAATCTGTACCTGAGGAGCAGGGATTGTAGTGGTTAAACCCAGCTCATCAGCAGAAAAACTAGCAGATGCCGTTAAAAGAGAGGCAGTAGCGACAAGTAAAGGTAATTTTTTCATGAATACTTCCTGATTTTTATTTTAATGATTCAACTGCAAGATGCCTAAAAACAACACCCTGCATAATAATGAATTATGATTCAGCACGCACCATCACATGAATTACGTCACTATAGGTTCCATACACCCCATACATAGCCCCGTTTTCCATTCGAGAAAGACGCAT
>JAGLDT010000240.1 GCA_023145485.1 Cocleimonas sp.
CGTGGTATTGGCAATGTCTTTGGACGCTATTTTATTAATCTGGCTAAAAAAGACATGGGTAATCAACTTGGTCATTTACCTGACAAAGATCTTGCCTATTTTACTGATGGTGCACAACATTTTGATGATTATGTCGAAGCCGTTAATTGGGCTCAGGATTATGCCATGATTAATCGGCGTGAAATGATGCGCATGGTGGTAAAGGCACTGCAAAGCGAATTACCGCCTTTTATTACCACAAAAGAAGCAATCAACTGTCATCATAACTATGTACAAAAGGAAACCCATTATGGTGCTGATGTCTTTATAACTCGCAAAGGTGCGATTAATGCTACTGTCGATCAACTAGGCATTATCCCTGGAAGTATGGGGGCAAAATCTTTTATCGTTCGAGGCAAAGGAATGAAAGCTTCCTTTTGCTCTTGCTCACATGGAGCAGGACGAAAAATGAGTCGATCAGCCGCTAAACGTCAATTTAATCGCTTTGATTTAGAAGCCTTAACCGAAGGCGTTGAGTGTCGCAAAGACAAAGACTTGGTGGATGAAATTCCCGCCGCTTATAAGGATATCGATAAAGTCATGAAAGATCAGCACGACCTTGTGGAAATAGTGCATACATTGAAGCAGGTTGTTTGTGTCAAAGGCTAAAGATAATAAGGCTTAAATTGATTTTTAAAGTAAAAAAAGAGGAAAGTCATGTCCAAAATAAAGAAAACTACAGTACCTCAAAGAGGCAATCCTATTGCCAATAACCCTTTGATGCGTAAAGGTGGTGTCCATACAAAGTTGCCTTCTTCAAAGCGACAAAAGCAGAAACGTGAAACCCATCGATTACTTGCAAAATATATGGAAACACCTCGTCGTCGTAGCGATGAAAATTGTTATTTTTCGAGGAGACCCATCGCTAAATTTAATTACAAAGGGTCTAACTAGAGGGAGTCACAATTCGGGTAACTTAATTACTTGGAACTTCCTTAGGAAGGAGAATTTAATAAAATCCTAAGCTATAACGCAGAATTTTTGTTTCAGATTGGATGTTCTCAGTAGGCGCATAGTCATTCTACGCA
>JAGLDT010000241.1 GCA_023145485.1 Cocleimonas sp.
TGGGACAAAAAGGCAAGCTAGAGTTGGGAAGTAATTGAATTTTCATTTCTTAGACCAACATTAAAGTGGAAATTAACCTTTTATGAGTCAGCTAAAACTAGTTTTTTCGATAATGAAAAATCTGTTTTCCCACTGCCTAGTTTAGGAATTTCTTCCATATTGATAACCTTTGCAGGTAGCATCATTGGGGGGACACCTGCTTTAAGTAAGGTGTTTTTAAGATCTTTGGCCGTTATATCACTCGTAATCAGTAATACTACTTTCTCGCCTTTTTTCTCATCAGGAATATTCACTGCTACCAGTTCTAACTCTGGGTCTTGCAGAGCTTTACGAATAGTCTCTTCCACCGCGGTAAGGCTGATCATTTCGCCACCGAGTTTGGCAAAGCGAGAGTAACGATCAACGATAATAAGGAAGCCATTTTTATCTAAATGTCCTTTATCCCCACTTTTATACCAGCGTTGTCCATCTATTTCGGTAATGATTTCAGCTGTTTTCTCTGGCGCATTGAGATAGCCTTTCATGACTTGAGGGCCACCAATTAGAATTAAACCATCTTCGCCTGTGGCAAGTGCTTGCATGCTGTCAGGGTCAACAATACGATAGCTAGTGCCTGGTAATGGCATACCAACGCTTCCTAGTGTATTGCCTTGCTGTATCTTCCAATAAGTTGTATCCATTTGATCAGGAATATTCACACTGGCAACGGGTGACGTTTCGGTAGTGCCATAGCCTTCTAAAATATCAATTTGAAACTTTGCTTTAAAGGCTTCACGAATATCAGGACTAAGTCGCTCAGCGCCTGCAACAACCATGCGTAAGGTGCTAAGCATTAAAGGGTGTACTCGTCTATTTTTAGTATATAAGCGCAGAAAGGTGGAGGTTCCAAAGAGGAAAGTTGCTTCATTCAGTGCGACGGCTTTGGCAATGACGACAACATCGGTTGGGTCTGGGTGACAAACAATTGGGATGCCTTCTGTTAATGGCAAAAAGGTGGTGGCTAAAAGTCCAAAAGCGTGGAAGGTGGGTAGGGTTGACATAAGCACATCTTTTTCTCTGGGATTGAGTATATCGGCTACTTGAAGAGCATTGGTAGCAAGATTGATATGGCTTAGTTCGATTCCTTTTGGAGTACCTTCACTACCACTGGAGAATAAAATAGCAGCTGTCGCTTCTTTATTGATTGGTTTTTGATAGATCCATTGTAAAATTTTGGTAGGTAATACGACGGTTGATAGTAAGGTCAGTAGCATGTGCGCTTTAGGGATTTCTGCTCGAAAATCTTCTAAATAGACCAGTTTGGTATCAGGGAATGTTTCAACAATATCGATACCACGTTGTTGTAATTTTGTAAGAAATTTCTTTGAGGTATAGATAGTTTTAATTTCAGCACTTTTAACCGCGCCTTGCATCGCTTGAGTACTGGCGGTGAAGTTTAAATTGACCACTGTTTTACCGAGCGATAAAACCGCCATATTGGTAATGGCACCAGCAACACTGGCTGGTACTAGTATGCCAATATTTTGTTCTGGGCTTTTTTTCGCTATTAGTTTGGAAAAACGGAATACCGCTGTCATAAACTTATAATGATTTAAAGGCTTACCTATAGCATCGGTCGCAGCCATGCGAAAGCGCATACGTTTAGCCGTTTGTAACCAACGTGTAGGAATGGGTATGATGCGATGAGAATAGTCTTCCCATGAACGGAAAGAGAGATCAAACAGATGACGCTTCAGCTCATCAGTTGATGTGGTTGCAGGTAATGCATCGCCAAAAGCAACAATCACATCGCGCTTGAGTCCTGATTTACGACTTGCTCTAAAGAAATTTGTGGAGCGTGACAATCGACTCCCCCATAAACCGTGCAAGTAGAAGGGGATAATTTTTGCGTTTGTATCTTTTATTGCTCTTTCATAGCCACGTTTAATATCACCTAACTGTCCTGTGCGACTAATTGCGCCTTCGGGGAATAAACATACGGCTTTACCCTGTTTGAGGAGGCTGTTAATTGTTTCTATTGAAGTGGCTGCACCACCACTGTTAATGGGGACGGCGCCAAATAGATCCAAAGCACCTTTAAGATACCAGCGTTCATAGTAGTAACGCTCAATAACAAAGTGTAGCTTTCTAGGGCTGGCTATTTGCACCAATGCCCAATCAACCCAGCTAATATGATTGCCTAGCAAAAGGATGCCTCCTGATGCGGGTACTTTCTCAAATGCTAAGACTGTCATGCTATAACGTACAGCAAATAGACGGCTAATAATAAAGCGCAGTAAGGATTCTGGCATTTTCAACATGGTGTAGATGCTACCAACTGCAGCGACCAATACCAATAACCAGATAATACTAATGCTACCAATGCCTACTATTGCTAGTGAAACAGTGGCAATAAGGAAACTGAGCATCATAATATTTTGAATTAAATTATTCGATGCTAGTACGCGTCCTAGCTGTTTATCATGAGCATGGTATTGAATTAAGGCATTTAAAGGCACAACAAAGAAGCCTCCCATTATGCCTAAAAATAAGAAGTTAAGCCCTTGTGAGAAAATAGAATCAAACATGACAAAAAAGGCAAGTGAGATGGTTATACCGATGACACCAACAGGAATCAGTCCTGTTTCAATATGATTTTCGGATAATTTTCCTGCAATAAAAGAACCAATCATAATGCCGATTCCAGCCAGTGCCATTAAGCCTTGTACTGCGGCAGTATTTGTCATCATGAGATGTGATTTGGCAAATTCAGGGTAGGTTGCCAACATGACTTGGGAAATAGCCCAGAACATTGATAAGCCAATAATCGATAACCAGATATAAGGATGACGATAAACTAAGCGTAGATTGCGTAATTGTGTTTTTCCTTTACGGTAATCATCCCAGTGAAAGTGCATTTTCTGATTAACCGATGTTTTCTCGGGGAGTCGGTAGGCATAGAAAATTTCAACTAAAGTCAAACCAACTAATACCCATCCTAAAGGAGCAACAAAGGTTAATAGCTGATCTTTACTATCCCAAGCTAAACCTGATAAAAGTTGCTCAAAGAGATAGGAGAAAAAGAAAGTAGCAGCAAGAATTGAAAACATGGTGATAGCTTGAACGGCCGCATTACCTTTAACTAGACGACGTTCGCCAACTAGTTCTTTAATAAAGCCATATTTTGCAGGTGAGTAGAGGGCGCTTTGCAAGGCAAGCAAGAAGGTCATACTAAAGCCAAACCAAAACCAGCCTTGATAATAACTAAGGGTAATCAAGAGAGTAATAGCCAGTGCAAACCATGCGCTTAGCTTCATTACTTTATTTTTAGGATATTTGTCAGCAAGGTAGCCAGAAGGGGTGAAAAGCATAATAAAGGGTAGCAATATCAATGCATTCACGATTGCGGTAAAGATAATCTGCTCTTGACCGCTGTAAGTTTTAAAAATGGTATTTTGGATTATTATTTTATGCCCAATATCAACAAAGGCATTGAGAAAAACGACCATTAAATAGGTAAATAAGCCAATTACTTTTAATGGGTTTTTCATATAATTATCCTGTTATTTTATTTTTTTAGTTTATTTTGCAATGCCTTTAGACCATCAAAATCATTAGCATCCGCTAGTTTTGCTTGATTAGCCCATGACTCCATAATACCTTTATTATTGATTCGCGCACCCTTTGCAATCAGTTTTTCAACTAACGCTTCAGCGCTTGACTCGCTGAGTTGTTTAAATGAGTTTATGCCAGCTTCTTGTAAGCGTTTAGACATACTCGGGCCAATACCTAATAGTTTAGTCAAATCATCAGGTTTAGTAGGCTTTGCTATTTTTTGTTGTTGTTCAGGCTCTACGATATCTGTTTCAGTAGCTTGTTCCTTAGGTTCTTCTTTTTGTTTTTCTACTGTTTCTTTTTTTACGGGTTTGTCTTTTGATTTTGTTATTTCTGGTTCCGTAGTTTGTTTATTATTTGACGTTTCAGTTTCCTGACCAAGGACTTCAGTTTTTTTTAGGTTATCTCCAACAGGTTCTTGGGTTTTATCAATTGCTTTTTCAGTCTGATTGCTATTTTTACGGTTTTTCCAGAAAAAATTATAAAACAGCCACTCAATTAGCCAGCCTGTTAAAATACCAAAAATAAAAGTACTAGCAAAAGAACCTGCCATGTAGTTTGTAACAACATTTATTAGATCATTCATGATTTCCTTAACCTCCCATTATTGTGGGACTTATATTGATAAATACTAATATTATACTGTTATAAACGTAGTAAGAACCTTAATATAAGTCTAGTACACTTATCGATGTTTAGGTCGAGATTAAATTTAATCTAATCATCTTCAATCATATAGCAAAATATCTCCAATCGATTCTGCCCACTGACTAAAGGCGGGGACTTCAAATAACTCATCACCAACGGCGCGTAACATGTCAGATACTAGCATGACGCCCATTTCTTTTTGTCGGAAGGCTTTGGCGTAATTAAGAATATGTCCAAAGACCTCTTCAGCGTTGTCCTTTTCTTTAACCGCAATGGCTCGTCCTACTAATGCGGAAGCGACAGCGTACTGTAAATCAATTTCTTTAGGGGCTTTGATATCTTCCCCGCGAGTAATTGCATCAAGATCAGGCATTTGATCAAGACTGTCGATAAAGGCTTTTAATTCAATACCCGCAGATGGACCGACACAGGCTTGCAGTGTACCAAGTAGAAGTAAAGGTTTATTGCTGAACTTTTGCAAGGCGCGGTTGGTAAACTCCCATGAGCGGGGTGAAGGAAAAGCAACAGGGTTGTGCGCAGGGTCAAAGTCAAACAGCAATTCAGGGCGAAAACGTAAAAAGGCGATAATACTTTCATGGATATGATGTTCGTATGCCCATGCAACCCAGTCATCAAGGTTTAAATCGACATCATAATGAGAAAAGCGATTAGCAAGCGGGGAAGGCATGGCATAAGTAACACCACGATCACCTTGGCGATTACCCGCAGCAAAAATAGCCCAGCCATCAGGGACTTTGTATTCCCCTAGTTGACGATCCAGAATAAGTTGGTAAGCAGCAGCGGAAACACTAGGAACGGCAGAGGTGATTTCATCAAGAAATAAAATACCTTGGCACCCATGGCGCTCAGTATTGGGTAGCATCGCTGGAATAGCCCATTCAACCTGATCATGATCACGAAAAGGGATGCCCCGTAAATCACTGGGTTCCATTTGTGATAAACGTATATCAATGACAGGAATATCATGGCGTTCGCCTATTTGAGCAATGATTTGAGACTTACCAACACCAGGTGGCCCCCATAACATAACAGGTGTATGGCTACCATTTTGTGCTCCGAGGAACTCTTCATCAAGTATAATGTTGAGGTGAGATGGGCGCATGTTTTTCCTTAACTCTGTTTAAATTGTGGGAGATATAATTATTCACTTAATTACCACTCTAAATTCTACATAACTAAAACGAGCGGTTAGTTTTTTCATCCTGATACTTCTGCTGTGCAGTAACGGCCATCATAACAGCTTGTAATATTATTTAATATGAGCTGCAGAATGACAATAAAGGACATTAGTTTGCTTGAAAATCTACCATATTAATTTCACTTAAGGGAAGTTATTTCATGCACATCATTAAGCACAACGTATTCTAATCACAAAAGCGGTTCCTTTTTCCACCGTTTGCAGTTGTATATCCCCTTTCCATGTTTGCAATAATGAGGCGACAATATCCAGCCCTAAGCCTGTCCCGCCTTGATTTCTTCTAGTGGTAAAAAAGGGGGTAAAAATGCGGTCGGCATTAGCATTAGAAATCCCATCACCATTATCATGCAAGTAAAGTTTAAGATACTGACCTTTATGTGAGATGTCTATATCAATACTATTGGCATGATGTTGAAGGCTATTTTCAAATAAATTAGTGAAGATAGTTTCTAATACATCACTTGCAATGGCTACCTTGGTAGGATAATGATCAGGTGTGATTACTATCTGTAAGGATTTATCTTGATAACGCCTTTTAAAACGCTCTAAGCTTAATGCAAGGTCTGTACTTTCATCAGAAGCTTGCATGGCATCAGCTTTAGCAAGTTCTAATAAGCGCGTCACCAATTTTTCTAAACGTTGTGTATCGCTTTGAAGATTGTTAAGAAATTTTTGCCGTTGCTCAGTGGGCATATCATCGATATGGTCTTGGAGTAGTTCTAAAGCACCTTGGATAGCGGTTAATGGTGTCTTGAACTCATGCGAGACATGAGCTGCAAACTGACGAATATAATCACTGCGTTGATGCAAGGTTTGCGACATGGTAGCAAAGCTATGAGAAAGCCTCGACACTTCGTAAGTACCTGGTTTATCCAACGCATTAACCGTTATTAATTCACCTTGTGCCAGTTTTTTAGCTTGATCAGTTAGTTGTTTAATGGGGCGTACGATGCGTGATGAGACAAAGAATGCTAGTAATAAAGTGACGATTAAGACAATAGCCGTAGCGATTAACACACGTCCTGTCACGGCATATAAATGTTTAAGAATATTTTGTGGTGTCCGTGACAAATACACTACACCATAAAGCCGATTGCCATCGACAATAGGAAAAGCGGTAAACACACGAATTCCTGTCCCACGGCTAATGGAGGCTATCGGTGGTGGTGCTTCATCAGAAATTCGTTGTCGAATAACACTGCTGTATTTGCCTTGTAGCGCCTGCTTTACCTCATGGACATGCGCCAATGAAAACCCCCGCTCATTGCGCCCTGCAACCACAATGCCATTAAAATCTAAAACACGTATTCCAGCCAGCGTCACTTGTTGGCTGTTTTTTAATATTTGCTGTAATTGAACTCCTGCATTAATGGCGTAATTATCAGGTAGATTATAAACAGATTTAGCATTTTTTCTGCGTGGCAGAACTCGCTGTTGAGAAAGGTCAATGCTTGCAGTAACAGGTGTATAGTAATCATCACGGCTCTTTGTTAAAGAACTTTTAGTGCTTATCCCATAGGCTGATTTGTATTTGATCTGATTATTTAAAAATTCTCGATAAACTGCTGAAATAACGGCGGACTGAGCAATCAATTCAAGTTCTGTCTGGCGTACGAGTTCATTTTCATAAAAACGAAAGTAAAGTATGCTGGCAAGTGGTAATAGCAGTGTTGATAAGGCAACTAATAATAATAAAGAACGCAGACGGTACAGTTTTTTATTTTCTTTAACGGACGGTTTTGATGACGATGCTTTGCTTACTGACATGAAGAAAGTTTATAGCCGACGCTATGCAAGGTTTCAATTATTTTCACACAGCCAACAGCAGAAAATTTAGCCCGAATATGGCGGATATGACTGTCAATTGTGCGGTCACTGACATGAATATTAAACTCATAAGCACTGTTCATAATCGCCTCACGAGAATAAACTTTATTGGGATAACGAGCCATTTGCCGAATAATTGCAAATTCCGTTGCTGTTAGTGCTACCGTCTGTTGATCCCACCAAATAGCGTGTTGCTCATCATCTATCTTTAGCTTTCCATGCTGTATTATATGCTTATTTTTTGTGGTATTGGTTCGTGGGCCGATACGTTTAAGAATAGCATTAATACGAGCGACCAATTCACGCGGACTAAAAGGTTTAGTTACATAGTCGTCGCCACCAAGCTCTAAACCTAAAATACGATCAATTTCATCATCACGAGAGGAGAGGAATAAAATCGGTGTTTGTGACGTTTTGCGTAACTCACGGCATAACTCCAACCCATCCATTTCTGGCATATTAATATCCAGCACAATCAGATCTATGGTTGTATTGCTTTGCAAAACATCCAAAGCCTCACGCCCATCAGCAGCATGTTCAACTTGCATATCAGCTTTTTCTAAGGCAAACGCAATCACTTCACGGATATGCGCATCATCATCAACAATAAGAACATTAGCTTTCACAGAGTTTTTTCCTCACAAGATTTGATAATTTTTATTTATTTTAGAGTCTCTCCTTCAACAGCAATAATATCTCCCCGTAAACTATTAGGAAAAGCCACGGTGATTTTCACATCTACAAATTTTCCAATCAGACGTTTAGAACCTTTAAAGTTAACGGTACGATTATTTTCAGTTTTACCAGAAACTTCTTGGTCACTTTTTTTAGAAAGCCCCGTTACTAGAACAGACTGCACGGTTCCAATCATTGCTTGACTGATCTCAGCAGTCATTTCAAGAATGCGAGTTTGCAAACGTTTTAGACGTGCTTTTTTAACATCCATTGAAACATTATCAGGAAAAGAGGAAGCAGGTGTGCCAGGGCGTTGGCTATAGATAAAGCTAAAACTATGATCAAAACCAACCTCTTCAATCAATTGCATCGTAGCGTCAAAGTCAGCATCAGTTTCCCCAGGAAAACCGATAATAAAATCAGATGACATACTAATATCAGGGCGTATGACCCGCAGTTTTCTAATTTTTGATTTAAATTCCGCAGCCATATGACCGCGTTTCATCGCAGTTAAAATACGATCAGAACCACTTTGTATTGGTAAATGCAGATGATTGACCAGCTCAGGTACATCAGCATAGACTTGAATTAGGCTTTCACTAAACTCAACAGGGTGTGAAGTAGTGTAGCGGATGCGGTCAATGCCATGAATAGCAGCAACGTATTGAATTAATATTGCAAGATCAGCAATATCACCATCATGCATTGCACCACGGTAGGAATTTACATTTTGCCCAAGCAAATTGACTTCACGCACGCCTTGCTCTGCCAATATCGAAATTTCAGCCAAAATATCATCAAAAGGACGCGATATTTCTTCACC
>JAGLDT010000242.1 GCA_023145485.1 Cocleimonas sp.
TTAACCGTGGCAATTCATCCCCTCAGCTAAAGACAGAGGGGTTTTCTTGCCACCATTTTTATAAACTTGATGCGATAATGGAAAATAAATATTCTTCAGAACCTTCTCCTGATTTATTAATGAGTGAAGGTGGCGTAAAAAATGATGCATCATTAACAAAGATTTTAGCCTTAGCTAAAAAAATAAAAAAATGGGGTAAAGAGCTGGGGTTTCAAACGCTTGGTTTTAGTGATATTGATTTGTCAGAGACTGAAGGTCGCTTGCAAACATGGATAGAGAATAAGTTCTATGGGGATATGGAGTGGATGCATCATCATGGTACTAAACGCACGCGACCTAATGAGTTGGTTGAAGGGACGGTGAGTGTTATTTCTGTACGCATGGATTATCTTCCGCCTGATGGAGTAGCGCCTGAACTGGTGTTGAATCATCCTGAAATGGCTTATATTTCACGTTATGCATTAGGGCGTGATTATCATAAGTTATTGCGTAAACGTCTACAGCAACTAGCAACAAAAATCCAGCAGGAGGTGGGGGACTTTGGCTATCGAGTGTTTGTTGACAGTGCGCCGGTGATGGAAAAAGCATTAGCAGAAAAAGCAGGTTTGGGTTGGGTCGGGAAGCACAGTAATATTTTGAGTAAAGAGGCAGGGTCGTGGTTTTTTCTTGGGGAGATATACACTGATTTACCCCTGCAAACGTCTGAAAAGGTGACGGATCATTGTGGTCAATGCACGGCTTGCATTGATGTTTGTCCAACACAGGCTATTATTGCACCTTATATTGTTGATGCTCGGCGTTGTATTTCTTATCTTACTATTGAGCTAAAAGGTGCGATTCCTACGCAGTTACGTCATGCCATTGGCAATCGTATTTATGGTTGTGATGATTGCCAGCTTATTTGTCCGTGGAATCGCTTTGCAAAGATCACTGAACAGGCTGATTTTTCCATTCGTAATAAACTTGACCACACTCATCTGCTAGAATTATTAGCGTGGACTGAAAATGAGTTCTTATTGAAGTTGCAGGGTTCACCCCTGAGACGAATGGGGTATGAACGCTGGTTGCGTAATATCGCTGTTGCTTTAGGAAATAGCCCTGCAAACCAAATCACTATTGATGCACTAAAGAACAAAAGAAAGGTATCAAGTGAACTTGTTAAAGAGCATATAGATTGGGCATTAGTACAGCAAAAAGGTGGTTTTTAGTCTCAACAGAGGCACTATCGAGTACTTAATTTTGAGTATTTTGCGATGCTAATAGTATTAATGTACTATACGTGCCGATGAAAATAATTCCATTATTGTAGCTATATCAAAGATACCAAGGATAGGACATTAAATAATTCGGTGGTATAAGTCTCGCATTATTAAGGCTACTCCAAGAAGCTTTAAGCAATCAATTTACTCATAAACCTTAGTGCAAAAAGACAGCTAAGACGGGGTTATTTATTGTTTTAAATTTGTTAAAACGCTAATCATATCATTAACTAATTGAGAACCAATACGCATGCTGATACGACTTTTCATTGCAACACTTTTTTTTACCTATCATGCCAGTGTGCTGGCGGACACCAATACAGCGAGCCTTTATGCCGATGCTGAACAGTCTGTTTATCAGATTCGCGTGATTAATAAAGAGACAGGTAAAAAGTCCAGTATTGGCTCTGGGTTTATTGTCTCTAAAGATAATATCCTCGCAACCAATTACCATGTAGTAAGCCAATATGTGAATAATCCTGATGTTTATGTCTTAGAGTATTTATCTAATACTAAAGAAACAGGGAAGTTAGAATTGCTGGATCTGGATATTGTTCACGATCTTGCGGTGGTTAAAGCATCCAAACGGATGGGAAAACCCTTAGAGATTGATGTTATACCTGAAAAAGGAGCGCGCTTATTTTCTTTGGGCAACCCATTGGATCTGGGGTTCTCCATTGTAGCAGGCACTAATAACGGCATTATGAAACAGGATGAAGATGGCAATGTGCTCTTTTCGGGTAGTCTAAATGCAGGCATGAGTGGTGGGCCAACACTAAATGAAGCAGGTAAAGTAATTGGAATTAACGTTGCAACAGCGGGGAATAATATTAGCTTTCTTGTCCCTGCTGATTATTTAAAAATAGTCCTAAAACGCTTAGAGGAAAATAACTTTTCTCCTATTAAAGATCGTTTTTCTCATAGTTCTTCACAGCTTAGAACAAGCTCTAGTAAAATGTTAACCAAATTAGCCAGTAATAATTGGGGGCAAGCCGCCATTGGGCGCTTTATTGTTCCTGCTGAACTTGATAAATCAGTACGATGTTGGGATGCGAGTCGTCGGCCAAAAAAAGATGATTTATTTCGTTCCTTTTATACTCGCTGTTCCAATGAGGATGATATTTACCTTTCTGATCACCTCAGTATGGGGAGTATTAATTATGAATACCTGTGGTTAGATAGTAAAAAACTAAACCCTGCACGTTTTTATCGACGCTATGAGCGATTGAATAGTAGCGCGCTTGATAGTCGCGCAGGAAAACGTGATGTGACCAATTTTGCTTGTCACACAGGCTTTACTAGGGTTGCAGAGCAAAACTTTAAAACAACACTGTGTCGTCGCGATTATCTAAAATATAAACATCTAAGTGATATTTTGTTTACAACTGCTTTGGTTGGTCACGATAAAAAAGGGTTTATCTTTAATATGGATATCACGGGGACTGAGGCTAAGGCAGCAACTCACTTATTTCAAAAAATGTTGGAGGCATTCAAATGGCGCAAGTAATATTTGAAACGATTATACGTGGGCAAAGTCATTATCATAAAATCAGTCATTTTCCAGCGACGATTGGTCGTGCTTTTGATAATGATATTATTCTTAGTGAACCCTCTGTATCAGCTTATCATCTTGAAATTGATCAAGATGATAAAGGCTATGTGCTACGTAATATTTCCGAAGAAAATGGTACGTTTCTTGATGAAAAGCAAATGGAAATGCAGGCAACGCCAATAAACTTACCCGTTGCACTTAATTTGGGCGACTTGAAAGCAAGGGTCTTATCGCATAAAACAGCCGTCGAACCAACTAGAATTAAATCACAATCAAAAGGCTTCTTTCGTTTATTAAGTAATCCATTCTGGGTTGCGAGCCTATTTGTAGTGACACTTTGTTTTATCTTTTTAGATCGCTATCAATCAACGCCTCTTGAAAAAGATTTACTGTTTTATTTGAATTTAATGTTACCGACACTCTTTATAATGTTAGGCATTACTTTGGTGATTGGAGGTATCAGTCGTTTATCCACCCACCGTTGGGAGATTTTATCCGCATTGGGTATTGCTTCTCTGTTTTTTTTAGTTCCCTTAGTGCTCGATTATTTAGGGCATTTCTTTGATTACCTCTTTACCTCCAATACACCCAGCAATATTTTTAGCAATATTGCCCATTTCCTTGTACTGCCTGCATTACTGATGTTTTACATGGTTCGAGTTCATTTAACCCCGATATTACCTGCATTGGGTGCTGCAATATTAGTCAGTTCACCGATTAGTGCTTATCATCTCAATGATCAAATAGATCAGCTTTCAACTTACTCAGGCTTTTCTCCCTTACCGCCTTATAACCAAACATTAAGTTCATTTGATATTCGAGCAGCGGATAGTTTGTCACTAGAGGATTACTTTAATAATGCTGATCATACTTTGGAGGAGCAAGTTGATAATATGTTAAAAGAGGAACGCGAAGAAAATGACTAAAATATAGTCACTTTCTTCATAAATAACAGTATCATCTGTTTATTAGCAAGGTTTATCAGTTTTTTATAGACATAATTAAAATTAATCTGGCTATTTCAAAATTTGTATTGTATATTAATGAAACATTAACAAACACCACGGATTTTAAAGCTAGTAAGTTCAAGTACTTACTAATCTTAACCAGCTCCCTCGCAACTTTGGGCGAACTTTAAGTTCGCCTTTTTTTTGCCCGCAATTTATTCTATAGTCTCCTCCTATCTCCTTTCTAAAATAAAGTCCCCTTAAAAAACACATTAATCACAGTGTAGAGTCTATCGAATGCAAAATAATATTCAGCTTGGGATCGTTATGGATCCTATCGAATCAATCAATATAAAAAAAGACAGTACCTTTGCAATGATGCTTGAAGCTCAGCGACGAGGTTGGCAATTATTTTACATGCAACAGCAGGATTTATTTGTTGAAAATGGGATTGTTTCTGCGCAAATGAAGCAAATTAAGGTCATAGAAAATCCAATGCATTGGTTTGATATTATCGATGAGATAACTCAACCCTTGCATCAACTTGACTGTACCTTAATGCGCAAAGATCCTCCGTTTGATATGGAGTATATTTACAGCACCTACCTACTAGAACTAGCTGAAAAACTAGGCTCCTTGATTGTTAATCGCCCTGAAAGCATCCGCTCTGCCAATGAAAAACTATTCACCGCTTTATTTCCACAATGTTCGCCTGAGACCTTAGTCAGTCGTGATATGCAACGAATTAAAGACTTTCATGATAAGTACCAGCATATTGTGGTTAAACCTTTAGATGGTATGGGGGGCGCAATGATTTTCCAGATTCGACAGGGCGATACTAATCGTAATGTGATTTTAGAAGCAATTACTGATAATGGTCAGCGAACTATCATGGCGCAGCGTTTTTTACCTGAATACATTGAAGGCGATAAGCGTATTTTACTCATTGATGGTGAACCCTTTCCTTATGCGCTGGCTCGTTTGCCCGCAGCAGGTGAGGGGCGTGCTAATCTGGCAGCGGGTGCTAGTTATAAAGGAGTAGAACTTACTTCGCGCGATAAGGAAATTTGCCAACAGGTTGCTCCCACTTTAAAAGAAATGGGGTTAATGTTTGTTGGTTTAGATGTTATCGGAGACTATTTAACAGAAATTAATGTCACCAGCCCCACCTGTATCCGTGAATTAGATACTATTTATTCAGCCAATATTGCTGGATTGTTAATGGATGCAATTGAAAAAAAATTGGCTCTTTCTCCTTTGGTGTAAAAACTAAATAATTTAAAACAAGGGGTTATGATATAGATCATACCCCCTCGAATTATCTATCATTAATAGAAGTCTCCTTAAATGACTCCAATCCCTCTTAGCCTATATATCCATATTCCATGGTGCATTAAAAAATGCCCTTACTGTGATTTTAATTCACATCAAATCAACGGGGCGTTGCCTGAACAAGATTATATTCAGGCATTACTTAAAGACCTTGAACAAGAGCTTCCTGCAATATGGGGTAGGCGATTGGAGTCTGTCTTTATTGGTGGCGGAACGCCAAGTGTGTTTTCTGCGGAAGGAATCGATCAATTACTTTCAGGTTTGCGTGCTTTATTGCCCATGCGTCCTGCAATGGAAATTACGATGGAGGCGAATCCTGGAACATTTGAGCAGGAACGTTTTAAAGCCTATCGACAAGCGGGGATTAATCGCTTATCGATTGGAATACAAAGTTTTAATTCAACCCATTTAACTGCGTTAGGGCGGATCCATAATGGATCAGAAGCAAGTAATGCAGCGGTGATTGCTAAAAATGCAGGGTTTAAACATTTTAATCTGGATTTAATGTTTGGATTGCCACAGCAAAGCACAGAGCAAGCATTAGATGACTTACAACAAGCAATTGATTGTGAGCCAACCCATATTTCGTGGTATCAGTTAACACTGGAGCCAAATACCTTATTTCATCATTCTCCGCCAACGTTACCTAATGACGAGAAGGTGTGGGATATGCAACAGCAAGGGCAGGTATTACTAAAACAGGCAGGGTTTCAACAATATGAAGTCTCGGCTTATGCGAAACAGAGTAGCAATGATCAGCACCGCTGTCGGCATAATATGAATTATTGGGAGTTTGGTGATTATATTGGTATTGGTGCAGGCGCACATGGCAAAATAACATCACCTGATGGCACTATTCAACGCTATAGCAAATACCGTCAACCCCAACAGTATATGCAACAAGTCAACCTTGCTGATGCACGATCATCCGCTCAGCAATTAGAGATTAGTAGTATCCCCTTTGAATTTATGCTCAATGCATTAAGGCTAAAACAAGGGATTGATCGCAATTTATTTAAACAAAGAACGCATTTAGACTTATCAACCATTACCGCTAAATTAGAGAGTGCACAGCAACGCGGATTAATAATGAATGATCAACAACGCTTAGTAACAACCCCTAAAGGTTGGGATTTTTTAAACGATAGTATGGAACTGTTTATTTAGATTTTAAGGAGAGCTGAACAGGTTTACTCTTTGATCAAACGCAAATAATTCTCCTCATTAATTTCCCCATGGGAGAGCTGATAACGTAAATAAATCTGGTAGATATTTAGCGCATTGCTTTCGCAGTATCCGTATAAGTCATCTTGTTCACTTGCTAGATAGCTTTCACAAATTTCACGACTATTTTTATTTTCCTGCACGTCTAGGCCTAACAAGGTAGCAATATCGTCAAGCGGTGTTACGGCTGAACTTGAGACCATTGCATCATTGAGATTAAAGTGATTGTCTTTATTTTCATAATGCGGTGACATCTGAATGGCATGTTTAATACTTCGATAGCCTATCACTTCAGCATTAAAATACTCACCATCCCATGTCACAATCGTTGGTTTATAGCTTTCAATAATATCAAAAAAGGTATTGAGACTATCAACCTCTTGATCATCCTTTAAAGTAACGGTTTGCACTTTCTCATCGTGATCTAATAGCACCATCGAGATGGCAACGATTTGTTGCAAATAGCTCGGCAAGCATTCATCACCACTTTGCTGTGCTTGTAAATGAAATAAGGCCTTTGCCGTGCCCTTATCATCCAAACCTTGTAAGTCATGAAGTTTTGACCCCGTTGAAAAATCGGGAATGGTTATTAGGGAATAGGCTAAGATACTCATAAAGTGCTACCTGCATAGGGTGATAGAAAAAGGGATAGGGAATATAACAGAACCTACTTACTGACAGCCAAAAAAAAGAGAGCCTAGGCTCTCTTTAAACATTCAAAGTATCATCCTTGATACTTTGAAATTCTCTCTATAAACCCTAAAACTATTTAGAGGATATAAGCTCTTTCATCATGCTCGCCTGTATCAAGTCCTTCAACTTCGATTTCTTCGCTAACACGTAGTCCAATGGCTATTTTAATTGCGAATAAGATAATAAGCGTCATCACTGAGGTATAAATGATGGTTGCACCAACACCCATGGCTTGAACCATAACTTGTCCGCCCATGCTGTCAATACCTTCACCAAATCCTGCACCACCTAAGCTAGTCGCTGCAAATACGCCTGTTAGTAATGCACCTACGATGCCACCCACTCCGTGTAAACCGAATGCATCTAATGGATCATCATAACCAAACATTTTCTTTAGTTGTGCAACACTGAAGTAGCAAAGGATACCTGAAATACCACCTAATGCTAATGCGCCCATTGGGCCGACTGCGCCTGCTGCTGGAGTGATTGCGATTAAACCTGCAATAGCACCTGATGCAATACCGAGTCCACTTGGCTTGCCATGAATCATCCATTCAGTGAACATCCATGTTAATGCAGCGGCAGCAGCAGCGATTTGAGTCACAGCCATTGCCATACCTGCAACATTATCAGCTGCTAACTCACTGCCTGCGTTGAAACCGAACCAGCCAACCCAAAGCATTGATGCGCCAATAATAGTGTACGTTAAGTTATGTGGTGGCATAGCTGTTTTGCCATAGCCTTTACGCTTGCCTAACATGATAGCAACCATTAAACCTGCAACACCCGCGTTGATATGTACAACGGTTCCGCCAGCGAAATCAAGGATACCTTTTCCATGTAACCAACCGCCATCACCCCATACCCAATGGGTGATGGGTGCATAAACAACGATTAACCAGATAACCGTGAATACAATCATCGCTGAGAATTTCATTCGCTCAGCAAATGCACCAACAATAAGCGCGGGTGTAATGATGGCAAATGTCATCTGGAACACCATAAACACAGTTTCAGGGATAGTGCCACTGAGTGAGTCAACGGTGACACCATTGAGGAACATCTTATCCAGACCACCCCAATAAGCACCCTCGCCACCAAAGGCAATACTATAGCCAATCACAACCCAGACAATGGTTGATAGTGCCGTAATCGCAAAGATCTGAACAAAGGTCGATAAAGCATTTTTACTGCGAACCATGCCGCTATAGAACATGGAGAGACCTGGAATGGTCATAAATAAAACAAGTACAGTTGCCACTAACATCCAAGCAGTATCACCTGATGATAAAACAGGTGCATCCTCTGCAAAAGCCAGTGCTGGCATCAGCATTGTCAGACCAAATAAGCCAATTAATGATTTCAAGTTCATCTTAGTTTTCCCCTTTCAAAGTACTTATTAAAGTGCATCAGGACCCGTTTCGCCCGTTCGGATACGAATAGTTTGCTCGATGGATGATACAAAAATCTTACCATCACCAATTTTCCCTGTATTAGCTGCTTTAGTGATCGCTTCAATCACATCATCAACTTGCCCTTCTGATACGGCAGCCTCCAGTTTTATTTTTGGTAGAAAGTCTACAACATACTCTGCACCACGGTATAATTCAGTATGTCCTTTTTGGCGCCCAAAGCCTTTCACTTCTGTTACGGTAATGCCTGCCACCCCAACTTCGGAAAGTGCTTCGCGCACATCATCAAGTTTGAAGGGTTTAATAATTGCAGTGACTAGTTTCATAGTGTCATTTCCATTTTTTATGGATAAATTAATAAAAATTATCGTGTACTACTGATATTCATGCATATACCGTGCCAATTTTTTGTTTTTTTATTCTTTATATGCGTTAAATTCCTGCTTTATTGTTCATTTTAGGTTAATAATTAAGAAGCTATTTATACTTGATAGCATTGAATTCATTATTAACTGCTATTATATGGTGCAAATAAAATTTATAAGCACCAAAATGGTGCGACGATACGTTGATCACTAATAGATCAAAAATTAGCCTTTCTGTAAATTCATCCATTTGCAATCCATTTTATTGATCATATTTTTCCCATTTTAAATAAGTTGGCTCAATAATTGCAAGGAGCATTAAATGACCAGTCAAAATGCAAAAATCAATCTTAATGTATCCGAGGCTCTGACAACTGCCATTGTCGTTTTAGATACCTCTTTATGTATTAGCTATATGAATGCTGCAGCTGAAGTATTATTTGCACAGAGTTACCAGCAAGTGGCTGGTAAGCCTTACCATCATTTATTTCATATGGATTTAGCATCTCACTATCTAAACCATGCGTTAAAGCATACTGACTCACAAATATTACGGGAGTGTGTTTTAAAGACACCGCATGAAAAAGTGATGGTTGATTGCATTGCGAGTCCCTATTTGCCGAATGGTAAAGAAGGAGGCATTGTCATTGAGCTACTGCGTGTTGATCGAAAATTACGCATTTCAAGAGAAAATAGGCTATGGAAAGAGCAGCAGGCAACGCAAACTTTAGTGCGTGGTCTAGCGCATGAAATCAAGAATCCACTGGGTGGTTTACGCGGTGCGGCGCAACTTTTAGAAAGTGAGTTAACCGATGATGAGTTAAAGGAATACACTAGCATTATCATTGCTGAGGCGGATCGCTTGCAACACTTAGTCAATCGTATGCTTGGCTCGCCACGTCGGCAAAATATAGAGACGATTAATATCCATGAAATATTAGAGCATGTTCGTAAACTGTTAACACCTGACCTGCCTGATGCTGTAAAACTACAGTTTGACTATGATCCTAGTATTCCCTTGCTACAGGCGGACAAAGATCAATTAATCCAAATTGTATTAAATATTACAGGTAATGCAATTAAGGCAGTCGCTAATAGTGGCTTGATTTTATTTCGTACCCGCGTATTGCGTCAATTTACGCTAAATCACATCACTTACCCTTTAATTATGCAGTTAGAAATTATTGATAATGGTGCTGGAATTCCCGAAGAGTTGCAGGATACGGTGTTTTTTCCAATGGTTAGCGGTTCAGCAGAAGGAAGCGGTTTAGGATTATCGATTGCACAATCATTAGCTAATCGGCATAAAGGATTAATTGAATTTGATTCAAGGCAGGGCGATACCCGATTTGTATTATTACTGCCAATTGAAGAGGGAAAGAAAAATGTCAGAACCTGAAATAGTCTGGGTCGTCGATGACGAGCAGTCGATACGCTGGGTATTGGATCGCACACTAAGCAAAGCTCATATGAATGTCACTTGTTTCGACTCTGCTACTAAACTATTAAAATCACTGGACTCTAGCTCACCAGAAGTGATTATTTCTGATATCCGTATGCCCGATATGAATGGGTTTGAATTATTAAAGCAAGTGCAACGGATTAACCCAGACCTTCCTGTGATTATTATGACGGCTCATTCTGATATGGATAGCGCTGTATCTGCCTACGAAAAAGGTGCTTTTGAATACTTGCCTAAACCGTTTGATATTAATGATGTAACGGCGCTAGCGCATCGTGCCTGTGAGCAATATCGTTCCTCACAAAAAAAACATTTGGTTAGCCGTGATGAACCCACAGCAATATTGAACTCTCCTGATATCATCGGTAAATCACCTGCAATGCAGGATGTTTTTCGCGCCATTGCCCGCCTCAGCAAATCCAGTATTTCAGTCCTAGTCACAGGGGAGTCAGGTACAGGAAAAGAGCTAGTTGCCAAAGCATTGCATACTCATAGCCCACGTGCTGATGCACCTTATATTGAAATCAATACGGCTGCCATTCCAAAAGATTTATTAGAGTCAGAACTATTCGGGCATGAAAAAGGGGCATTCACAGGTGCGCATGCGCTGCGTAAAGGACGCTTTGAACAGGCCAATCACGGTACTTTATTTTTAGATGAAATAGGCGATATGTCTGCTGAATTACAGACACGTTTACTACGGGTATTATCAGAAAGAAAATTTTACCGTGTTGGTGGACACCAGCCCGTAGAAGTCGATGTTCGCGTTATTGCAGCGACCCATCAAGACCTAGAAAAATGGGTTGAAGAAGGATTATTTCGTGAAGATCTGTTTCATCGCTTAAATGTCATTCGCATCCAAATTCCACCACTGCGAGAGCGTGGCGAAGATATTGTTTTACTTTTCCAGCAATTTTTGAAAAATGCGGCCAAAGAATTACAAGTCGAATTAAAAACGGCCAATAGTGATGTAACGGATTATTTGCAAATACTGCCCTGGAAAGGCAATGTGCGTCAGTTGGATAATATCAGTCGCTGGTTAATGGTCATGGCAACAGGGCATGAAATCACACTGGATGATTTGCCTGCTGATTTAAAAGAAGAAATGGAGTATAGCGTGGTCCAAACAGGCTGGGAAAGCAAATTAAAACAAGATATACAACAACGCCTTGAGCGTGGTGAATTACGTATTTTAGATCAGCTAACCCCCCTGTTTGAAGGCATTGCACTCAAGGTTGCTTTAGAAAAAACCGCAGGCAAGAAAAAAGAAGCTGCTGATTTATTAGGCTGGGGACGTAATACATTGACGCGTAAAATGAAAGAGTTAGGCTTGTCATGAGAATTGATAATGATTGAATGTTTAGGCTACTTCTCTCCTGCTTGTTGAATAGCCCGTGCCACCTCTTTAATGGTTGATGAGGGAACGTACTGATCAATGGTTCCGTCATTAGCAAGTTTCATCGCTAATTCTGGATCAGCTACTATTTTTACGCGTTCTTTATTGGCTATTTCGATCATTTTAAAGCTCATTCTATCTTTACCAATCGCCAGTAAAACGGGAAGCGGTAAATCCTCATCATATTTTAAGGCAATCACTAGGTTAATACCCGCTATTAATACTCTGGACTCTTTGACTCTTTTGGATATATCTTGATCCAACATTTTCATTTGTTCTGCTTTTCGTGCCCCTTTAATTTCAGGGTCGCCTTCCTGACTTTTATATTCTCGCTTGATTTCATCCTTACTCATGCGCTGGTCTTTGGTAAACTGTGATTTTTGAAAGATGAAATCCATTGTTGCAATGACAATTAAAATAGGCAGGAGAATAATAATCAGTTTTTTCAAAAGCGCTTGAAACACTAAAAACTGGCAGCTAATATCGCATTGCGAAACAGCATGCATGTATTCAGTAATCCCCATTCTAACGATATAGACAATAATAATGCTCATGCCAATAATTTTGAGCGCAGAGAAGAAGGTTTTGATCACTTGCTTAATTGAAAATATACGTCCAAATCCTTTGAGTGGGTCTATTTTTTCAATACTGGGAATAACAGGATCAAGCGAAAGTATAAGGCCCGTTTGTAAGACATTTCCTAAGATACCTGCAATTAGCATCATAATAGCGAAAGGTAATGCAATGGTATAAATAACCTTTTTTACTACCACATCCAGCATATTGCTGAGTGCTAGATTAAAATCCATCGTATAAATAAAGGAGATAGAGGTGAGAAGTTCTTTAATATTCTCAAATAGCCAGTCCCAGCCAAACCAAAAATACATAACCGCAAATAAAAACATAAAAGTTGGAGCAAACTCTTCACTGCGTGCAACCTGACCTTTTTCACGGGCTTTTCGCAGTTTTTGTGCCGTCGGCTCTTCCGTTTGACTGTCTTTATCACTCATTTCAGTATCAGATCAAGTGCTTGAAATGCCTCACCAAAATGAAGAAATTTAGCACGCATAAAATCAGCAATGAAGGTCACGTAATAGATGAGAATCAACATGCCGACACCACTCTTAATCGGCATGGTAAGCATAAATACATTAAGCTGTGGCACTTGTCGTCCAATTAATGCAGCACCAATTTCTATCAAATACATAATCGCAACAATAGGCCCAGCCAGTAACACCCCCGTATACATCAATAAATCCAGCTGATGTAGAACGACACTCGCAGAGTCAATATGAAACTTTGGAAAAAAACTATCAATCGGCCATGATTGATAACTTAGAAGCACCACTTCATATAAAAGTAGAAAGCCACCTGAGGCAAACAGTAAAGTGACCGCCATTAGCGCGAGTAGATTTCCTAAAGGCGATGTTTGATCGGTAATAATGGCGGCAAACTGTTCGGCGCTCATGGTGCCACGTTGCATATCAATAAAATAACCTGCAACACTAACAGCCCAAAAGGGAATACTCATAAAAAACCCCAGCATAAAACCCAATGCAATTTCTTTAGCGACAATAAGAAGGGTTGGCAAACCTTCCATTGGTAAATCTTTTACCTGCTCTATTGTCATGGGGAGTGCGACAATGGAGAGCACCATAATAATGCCATTACGCACTAAGCCTGGCAGAATCGAGGCGCTTAAAAAGGGCAGTATTAAAAAGACACCAAAAATTCTTGGCACTGTTAACGTCCATGAAAACAGCCACATTTGTCCTTCACTGAGAATAAAGAGTCCGTCATTCATTATTTTGGTAAACGAGGAAATTCATTAAAAATATTAACCGTGAAATCATACAGCTCTGGTCCTAACCAGCGTATTGTAAAAGCAATCGATAACATAACCGCAACTAGCTTAAAAGCGTGTGGCAATGTCTGCTCTTGAATGGAGGTTAACGCCTGAAATAAACTAATAATCAAGCCAACAACGGTAGCCGCAATTAAAACAGGTAATGACAGATAAAGCACCAGTTGCATTGCCTGTGAAGTAAGGTGGACGATTATTTCTTGTGACATAGTAATTTTTATTTAACAAAGTAATAATGAATTTTTTACCGATTTAAAATCAAGAGAGGCTCGTGTAGGAACGTCACTGATAACTTAAAATAAGCCCATGCACTAAACGCACCCAGCCATCGACTAAAACAAAGAGCAATACTTTAAAAGGCAGAGAGATAATGATCGGCGATACCATAATCATGCCCATCGATATCAATATATTCGAAATAATCAAATCAATAATAATAAAGGGTAAATAGAGTAGAAAACCGATTTGAAAGGCGGACGTTAATTCACTAATTAAAAAGGAAGGCACTAGAATTAATAAATTATCTTGGGTCATTTTATCTGAGTATTTTTTCGGCCATATTTTTTTGGTTGTTTGCACAAAAAAACGACGTTCTTGTTCACTCGAGTGCTTAATAAGAAAGGCTTTGAAGGGTGTAAATGCATCTTCGACGGCTTTTTGTAATGCGGGGTTTGTAATATCTTCGATATGAACATCATGCTTATTAAATCGCTCATGCCCCTCCATGGCAACAGGTGCCATCACGTACATTGAAAGGATAATGGCTAAACCATTAACCGCTAAATTAGGCGGTGCTTGCTGTAAGCCTAACGCACTACGAACCATATGGATAACAATCACAATCTTGACAAAAGAAGTGGTCAAAATAGCAATAAATGGCGCCATCCCTAAGAGCGTTAAAACACCAATTAATAATATCGGATTAGGAAAGCTATCCATTCGTATTAATTCCAAACAAGGTAATAATACGCACTCCTACTTTGCCATTAATATCCACTAGCTCACCTGTGCCAAGCACACGGTTCTGGGAGCGAATTTTTACAATTTCACCAAATGGCTCATTTAAATTAATCACATAACCTGAAGTAAAGCTTTCAACTTGATGAAAGGGTAATACCATTTCACCTAAATCAAAGCTTAATTTTACGGGCAAGTCATCCATATTTGTGACGTTATCATCACGGTTTTCATCTGACATTTCTCTTACTCCCGACTCAACGGTTACCGTGTTTTCATTCACTCTTGCCTTAAAACGTACATCGGAGACAAAGCGAATACACAGTTCATTATTCATTATATTTTCAGCGAACTCAGCCATGATCACATCGGCCACTTCTAACTGCTGTAATTCTGCAATACTTAAGGTCATCGTCCCTACTTCAAAAAAGAGAGGGGTGACATGATTGCGCCATTCATAACGGTAATGAAAGGATGGCCAGCGACCAATAAGATCCTTGATCACAGGTTGCAACTTCGTGTTCATCACCAAAATAGCATCGATATTGCGGGACTTATTTTCTGTTACCTTAAAAACGACTGAAAAAACATTAAGATCACTGGGTTTTATTTTTAGAAAATTCAGAACCTTAATGCTTACCCCAAGTTTTGTTATAATGGATGATAACAACGGGTCTAATGCGGTTTCTAATAGCTCTGCTCTTAATGCTAATGGCAAGCTTTTTAATTTACTTTCAGTAATATAATGTCTGATTCTGTCCACAAGTGGCCAACAAGAAAGCCATAGGGCAGCAGGTACACCTTCAATTTCTACCAGTAAACCAACCGATTTTTCTGTTACTACAGGTAACTCAGAGCGTATAAAAACTTGATAAGCCGTACTTTGGTCTTCTAGAGAAAATTCAATATATTGAGTTTTTGGTGCAATGAAGTTTTTCCAGTTAACCAGTTCTTCACTGCTATACCGCCGTAAATTGATTTTTTTACAGTTATTATTATGCAGTATCATTTTTTAATTTTTAGTCCTTCAATTTAACGCTGCATCATCACTGTATTTTTAATATGAGGCAAAAATATTCCGACCAAGTGTCTGCATTGCCATAAATCAGCTCCCAAAAAATAAAAACCTAACTGAGCACTTGTTCTTTATTTGCTCTTAATACGACATGTACCCAGCAAATTCCATACTCATTTTTTTCAGAGGTGTAAAGCATATCAACGTGAAAGTTATAGTTTGCATCATAACGATAATCACCGTTCATATAGCCATTGAAAAAGGAGTTTTCATTCCAGTAGCTAAGATGGGTTGGATCTTGAAACGCACCTCGACCATCAGTGCTGGGGACTTTAATGTAAATGGAGGCATCGTGTTTTAATACACGATAAATTTGCTCTAGAGTAAAAACTTTATCCTCTATATAGGCAATAAATTCAACACTGCGCATCATATCAACGCTACTTTCTTCAAATTTTTCTAGCCCTTCCTTGCTAAAATCAAGAACATGTTCAACACCAAGGTATGGATGCTTATCAATACCCTGAAATCCAAAGGTCTTCGATGTGCCACAGCCTAAATCCAGACGGATTTCAGGAAAGTATTTATCCCGTACACTTGCCATTTTTTCTTGTAAATCAGCATTTTTATCACTAGTCCACGTATTATCACCCCAACGGTACAAATAGAGCATTTTGGGAATATGGACGATTTTTGAATATAAGAACATGCGTAAAATAATATCGTAATCATCCGCATAGATTAAGCTGTCATCATAGCCTCCTAATTCAAATAAAACACTTGAACGAAAGGCTCTCACATGGTTTGGCATCAGCTCCCAATAATGTGAGTTTTCCATTGCTAAACTAGGCTCACTACCATAAAAATTTGGTTGCAAACCTTCAGCATAGGTTTGTCCTTGATATTCTGTGTTTCGATATTCCCAATAAGGTGCCTCATAGCGATGGCATACACCGTCATCGGTTACTTCCGTACAGTTTGAATACACCATGCCTGCATCGGGTTCTTCTTTAAATTTCTTAACGACTTCTTGCAAGCAGTCGTTAGTCAACTGGTCATCATGATCTAACTCTATTAGATATTCACCGTTGCAACGTTCCGTGCAACGTTTTTTCATTTTGCCAATATTTCCACAGTTATCAAAAAAAAATAATTTTATGCGTTTATCTTTTTTTTGCATCTTTTCAAGTATTTTACGCGTTTTTGGCTTTGAACCATCGTCACAAATAACCCATTCCCAATTATTATATCTTTGCGATTTAACCGAGTTATAGACCGCTTTTAACAGTTGTTTTTTTGTGTTGTAAGTTGGCGTAAAAATTGACACTCTATTTTTTTTAAAATCACGCACATCAGTATCCACTAACATTCTCCCTCTGTATTCTCTATTTTTAATCTAATAGTCCTTTCTAAAAGGATAACTATTAACATTTGTTTTTTCACTAAACTACTTACCAGAGCACCTACTTAGCTGATGAGTAACAAGCAATATTCTTTACATAAAAAAACCCACCTTCTAAATGAAGGTAGGCTTTTTTAGTTAATTCATAAAAATTATTAACTAGTTGAAGTTAGCTTATACAGCCTTCTTCTGGATTTTAGTGGAATTAGTCACCACCGCCACCGCCCATACCCATGCTATTCGCTACCCAAGCTGCAACATCCTGCTGGTCAATATCTCCATCCATTTGGAAGTCACCGACCTCACTAGAGAACCAGTCAAAGAAGCCTGCACCTGCATCACCCTGTGCTCCAGTTGCTCCAGTTGAACCCTGTGCTCCAGTTGCTCCTTGAGAACCAGTA
>JAGLDT010000243.1 GCA_023145485.1 Cocleimonas sp.
GAAGCAAAAGAGCTTTCAGAAGAAATCATGTTAGGTGCCGTTAGCTTTGGTCATAAGCATTCGTTAATCGCGATTGAAGCGATTGCTGAATTTGCTAAAGAAGTTGGCACAGAATCATGGGATTGGTCAGCTCCAGAAAAAGACACGGCATTAGCCTCTCAAGTCGCTGAAGTGTGTGAAACACAATTAACAGAAGCGTTCCAAACAGCGGATAAAATGGAGCGTTACGGCAAAGTAGACGTTGCATTACAGTTGGCAATGGATGCGCTTCGCCCAGAAGGTGCAGAAAATGCACCCGCAGAAGGCGATATTAAAGGTGCATTTAAAGATCTAGAGAAAAAGATTGTGCGTAGCCGTATTATTGCGGGAGAGCCTCGTATTGATGGTCGTGACAGTACTACGGTACGTCCTATTACTATCCGCATTGGCGTATTACCTCGCACACACGGTTCAGCCCTGTTTACGCGTGGCGAAACCCAAGCATTAGTAGTGACTACACTGGGCACAGAGCGCGATGCACAGATGATTGATGCATTAACAGGTTCTTATAAAGATCACTTCTTACTTCATTATAACTTCCCTCCTTACTGCGTTGGTGAGACAGGTTTCATTGGCTCTCCAAAGCGTCGTGAAATTGGTCATGGTCGTTTAGCAAAGCGTGGTATTTTGGCTGTTATGCCAAAAGTTGATGACTTCCCATACACAGTACGCGTGGTTTCTGAAATTACCGAATCAAATGGCTCTAGCTCAATGGCAAGTGTTTGTGGTACGTCATTATCGTTAATGGATGCAGGTGTACCAACAACAGCCCCAGTTGCGGGTATCGCAATGGGCTTGATCAAAGAAGGCGATGATTTTGCCGTCTTGACCGATATTTTAGGTGATGAAGATCATCTAGGCGATATGGACTTTAAAGTTGCAGGCACGCGTAAAGGCATCAATGCACTGCAAATGGACATCAAAATCGATGGCATTACCCACGAAATCATGGAACAGGCGCTAACGCAAGCGAGCAGTGCCTATAACCATATTCTTGATGAAATGGACAAAGCCATTGAAGCACCCCGTGGCGATGTGTCTGAATTTGCACCACGTTATGTCAGCATGAAGATCAACAAAGACAAGATTCGTGAAGTAATCGGTAAAGGTGGCGAAACGATTCGTAATATTGCGGATACAACAGGCGCACAAGTTGATATTAATGATGACGGTAGCATTAAAATATCAGCCGTTAATGGCATTGCAGCGAATGCAGCCAAAAAAATGATTGAAGAAATTACAGCAGAAGCCGAAGTAGGCACAATCTACGAAGGTAAAGTCGCTAAGATTATGGACTTTGGCGCCTTTGTTACCATTCTTCCTGGTAAAGATGGCTTGGTGCATATCTCACAAATCAGCAATGAGCGTGTTGAAAAAGTAACAGATCACCTAAAAGAAGGCGATGTCATTCGTGTGAAATTGCTAGAAATAGACCGTCAAGGGCGTATGCGTTTAAGCATAAAAGAAGCAACTAAAGATGATGCGGGCAATCAAAAAGAAACAGAAGGTAATACGGAGTAATCCTAATTATCATTAAGTTTTAGAGTAAAAAGGCTCCTTTTTAGGAGCCTTTTTTATGGGTGAATTTATGACTTGAAATTTTCTCAGGAGGGTGTGCGAAATAACGTTTCTTTCTGGCTTGATAATTTTATAGAAGAAAGCAGATTCGAAGCTAACTAAAAACAACGCAAAAAATCTACTCATGAAGACAACGAAAACGGCGTTAAATAGAAATTCACAACTAAACAAGCTAGAATTTTACCCTATATCTGAAAATAACCCTAAACTGTGAGGTAGTTCACAAACTTCTTTGCAAAGACCTCCTATACTTAATCGACAATAAAACAATGCTTATATATTGATTTATTATTAGTCACTTAGATGGATTTAAATAAGAGGTCAAAAATGAAACAATTCCAATTCCCCTCCCTGCAATGTAAACAAAAAACAATTGGTTTCCGTTTATTACTTAGTTCACTACTTGTCAGTAGTGCTTTATTAACCGCCTGTGGTGGTAGCAATAATAATTCAAATAACACCAATGATAATGACAATACTCCTCAAACAAATGAAAAAGCTCCTAGCCGTTCATCAAGTATTGCATTAACGTCGGACAATCGTAAACTGGTTGTTGTGAATCGCCAAAACGATAGTGTTTCTGTTATTGAAGTTCGCGATGCTCATGGTAATGATACACAAACGCTGTTAGCTGAAATTCCAGTGGGTAAAGAGCCTCGTTATGTTGTACTCGCACCTAATGATAATATTGCTTATATCACTAATACGGTTGATGGAACGGTCTCCATTATTGATCTTTCGTTAACCGTTCCTGCCTTATCAGGTCAAGCTATCTCTGTGGGTAGTGAGCCACGCGGTATTGCAGTGACCCCTAATGGCAAATATGTGTATGTTGCCAATCATACCTCAGGCAATGTCTCTGTTATTCGTACCCGTGATTT
>JAGLDT010000244.1 GCA_023145485.1 Cocleimonas sp.
CCAGACTCTTGCTCGATAAAGCCAAAACCTTTTGCTTCGTTGAACCACTTAACAGTTCCAGTAGTAGTAGACATGTATAAAAATATCCTAATTTATTCAAAAGTAATACTTGCTTCGTATGAAGCCAGTTTGCTAAAAAGCACAATCTGCTCTTTAACTAGGGGCGGATTATATAGAGCTTACTTAGCGAGTCAATGAATACCTGATAGATCGTGCTCGGATTAATCATTCTTTTTGCTACCAATAAAGAAAATAGAGGTTGATCTTATTCTAAATATTAAGTATCTGCGCAAAATTAATTTAATAATTTGCTTGGAGATTCCTTAGATACTTTAGCGCCCTGGTTCATCATCCCAAAGTAGTTTATGTAGTTGTAGTTGATAGCGGACTGGAAGTTCATCTTCTAATATCCAGTCGGCTAATTCTTTGTGATCAACTTCTCCAAAGCTTGGTGAGACAAGAACTTCACAATGACGATATAAGTCATGTGCATCTGCAATGGTTTTCATCCAGCTATAATCATCACGGTCGCAAATGACAAATTTGATTTGATCATCAAGTTTTAGGTGCTGTAAGTTACTCCAAAGATTTTTATCTGCTTCTCCTGATGCGGGTGTTTTGAGATCCATCACAGTGCAGACTCTGGAATCAACCCCTATTAAAGAAAGAGCACCGCTGGTTTCTAATGATACGTTGTAGCCTGAGTCGCAGAGCATCGTTAATAAGGTCAAACATCTTTTTTGAGCCAATGGTTCGCCACCCGTAACGGTGATGTATTTTGTTTTATACTGCTTAACGGTAGACAGAATATCCTCTAATTCGAGTGTCTTTCCACCAGTAAATGCATATTGCGTATCACAGTAGTGACAGCGTAATGGACAACCTGTCAGGCGTATAAAAACGGTAGGAAAACCTGACGTTCGAGTTTCACCTTGAAGTGAGTAGAAGATTTCAGTAATTTTTAATGTTGGCATCATTGATTTGAAACGTCCTTAGTATTTTCCATCGCTCTTCATTTTAGCAATACGTTGTCTTGCTAATGTGGCAGCTTTTGTATTGGGGAAATAACGGTTAACATCTTCAAGAGCGCGACGTGCGTATACCCAATTTTTTAATTCGTAAAAACTAAAACCTAATTTGATGGCTGCATCGGATGCTTTTTCACTTTTTCTATAGTTTTGGAGTACTTTCACAAACTCATCGACAGCCCCTTTATAGTTTTTCTGTGAATACATAATTTCCCCTACCCAATATTGAGCATTAGCTGCGAGTGGGCTTTCAGGGTATTTAATGATATAGCCTCGAAATGCTTGGATAGCACTAGCAGGGTTTCCTTTAACTGTAGCATAGGCTTCATTATACGCTGATTTTTCTTTTTTATTTGCTGGGCGTATTTTATGCTTTGGTGTTTTTACGACCTCTGCTGTTCCTGTTAGTTTTGCTTTTGGCTTTTCTGCCGTTATTTTTTTCGCAGGTGTTGGAGCGGGTTTGATGGTAGCGGTTGTTTTAGGAGGTGTTGGTTTTACGGTCGGCTTATTGGTAGGTGTCACTGTTTTTACAGACTTCTTTTCAGCTACTTTAGTTGCAGGAGTAGAGGCTTGTTTTTTGGCTAGACCATTGATTTTTTTTTCTAAGCCATCAACTCGACCATCAACCCCTAGAAAGCCATTTTTTTGTGCTTTTTTTAGATTCTCAACGGTATGTTGAAGTTGCTCATTTTCACCACGCAGTGTACGAATCTCTTTGTTTAAACCATCAATGCGTTGAAATAATTCGAGTAATGCTTCGCTATGATCTCTTGCATGAACAGGGGAAGTGAATAAAAAGTAGAGAAAAAAAGGGAGAAGCAAGCTACGTTTTGACGTTATCATTGTTGTGGATACTCCTATAAGGAATGCAGTAGGGGGGGGGGCTTTTCCTCATGGGAGTATACTAAAAAGTAATTTACCATGAAGGATGCAAAGAAAAATAAGCATCGCAACTTGTGTTTCGTATCCTCAACACAGGCTACAGAATATTTTATGTGCTTAAATTTTTCTTCCTAAGCGATAGTAGCGCAAATCTTAATAGGTTAAATAATTTATTTCTACGCGACGATTTTTATTCCAAGCACCATCATTATGCGAAGGAACTAACGGCTTTTCTTCGCCAAAAGCAACCGTTTCCATTTGCTCGGAACCAACATTTTTAAAGGATAAGTATTGTCGAACTGTTTCAGCACGACGTTCAGATAGGGCGACATTGTATTCACGTGAACCCCGCTCATCTGCATGACCTTCTAAACGAATTCGCATTTCTGGGTAATTAGCAAGTAGTTCGGCATGAGCAGCAAGAATAGATTTATATTTTTCAAGAATGGTTGCCTGATCATAATCAAAATAGATAACACGTTGTGCCAAGATGCTTTGTGGGTTACTAATATCTGCTGGTGTATGTTTTTTTCCTTCTGCCATTAAGGCATCAATGGCGGCTTGAGCATCAGCATCTTCACCAAAGCCATTAACTTTTGAGTTACCACCTAAATCACTAGAACTAATATCTTGAGAATCAAGTCCAATAGTTGAAGAGCTTCCTGCTATATCACTACCACCACCTAATAACCCACTAAGTCCACCAGTACCACTGCTAAGACTTCCTTTATTACTTCCCCCTCTGTATCCACCCTTTTTACTGACACTAGTTGTTGTTGTCATTTTGCTATTGTCTGATTTTTTATTTTGTAGCTGTGAGCACCCAGTAAAAGTCAATGTGCCAAGAACAAGAGGTAGAAAATAGAGTTGTGCCCGTGTTAATTGTTTCATCATTGTTTTCCTTCAATTATAGGTTATTAAAATTTCTTAGCGAATATAGGGTGACCAAGCGGGTTCGCGTACTTCACCTTCAGGTGCGTGAAGCTCCTGTTTTGATTTGCCATTGTCGCTAACGACGACTAACTTGCCTCGTCCTTTGCGTTGCGTTGCATACGCAATCATCGTGCCATTAGGTGCTAGAGAGGGGGATTCATCATATCGTCCTGTTGAAATAATATCAGCACCCGCGCCCCCCATTTGCATAATAGCGATACGAAAGTGCCCCCCATGACGACGAACTAATGCAATTTTATTGCCAACAATATCTGCGGCAGAGTTGTAGTTTCCTACAAATGTCATTCGTTTTGCCTTACCTCCATAGGTTGGGACTTTATAAAGCTGTGCGGCACCACCACGGTTAGATGTAAAAACAATTGAGCGACCATCGCCACTCCATGCGGGTTCCGTATCGATAGAACGGTCATTGGTGAGCCGTTTTAAAACACCGTTATAGACTGAAAGTATGTAGATTTCTGAATTACCATCCACCGAGAGACTCATAGCTATTTGTGATCCATTTCGTGACCAAGTTGGTGCGCCATTAATGCCCGTCCGACCTGAAATCATCCGTTTTTTACCACTAAAAATATTTTGTATATAGATTGCTGATTTGCCACTTTCAAAGGAGACATAAGCAAGCTGTTTTCCATTAGGCGACCAGCTTGGTGACATAATAGGCTGATCAGAGTTTAGAATAACATGCGGGTTATAACCATCTGAGTCAGCAATATATAGCCTATAGTGTTTATTTGGACGACGACCTGTTACGGTGACATAGGCAAGGCGTGTATCAAACGCACCTTTGAGTCGGGTAATGCGTTCAAAGATTTTATCGGCAGCCTTATGTGCCATACGACGACGGTTAGGTACATTAGCAATACGATAACTAGCGACACGAGCACCTGTGCTGGTGTCAGTTAGTTCAACATCCAATCCTGCTTTTGTTAATCGTCCACGAACGATATATTCTGCTTTTATTGCCCGCAAAATAGTCGGAGACAAACGGACGCCGAATGCGGGCATTATTGCACCTTTTTTTAAGTAAACGGAGGTAAAGCGTCCACTACGTTTTAGATCTGCGTCAATAATAGCATTAGCCCCCCCTGAAATGGGTGCTATTAAAATTGGAATACCGTCACCAGCACTTTTAGATATGTGTAGCTCAAGTTCTGCTAATGCGCCATTGGGTAAAATAAAGGCTACCAGCAAGATCAATACTGGAGTAAACCAATGTTTATTATCGTGGGTCATTCTTTTATTTATCATCCATTGTTATTAAAAAAGTGCGGTCTAAATCATTACGACTTGGTCTTGGTAGAGGCTCAGCATTTTTATACGCTTGTTTTACTGAGGCACAATAAGAAGGATGTCCATCGCATCTCACCATTTCAATTGCACCGCGTATATAACCACTGGGTGAAACTTTTATCCGTACTTTGGCGGACATTCCTCGTGTTCCTGGTGGGATTTGCCAGCGTCGTTTAACATGCATGATTATATTTTTCCCCCAGTTTGATTTGGCTTTTTTCTTGGCAGTTGCTGAGACACGTTGTTTTTCAACTGCTATTTTTTCTTGCATTGCTTTTTGTTTAGCCAGTATGGCTGTTTGTTTCTTTTTTTCTGCTTCTTCTTTTGCTTGTTTCTCTGCTGCTAGCTTTTGTTCTTTTTCGAGTCGCTTTTTTTCTTGCCATTTTTTTAGTGAAGCTTCACGAATTTTTTTATCTTTTGCTTCTTTTTTAGCTTTCGCCTCCGCTATTTTTTTTTCTTTTGCTTCCTTTTTCTTTTTTGCAGCTAAGGCTTTCTTTTCTTGCTCTCGTTTTTTCTTTTCATCAGCCTTTTTTTCTGCAAGTTTCTTCGCTGCTTTTTCTTCAGATTTTTTCTTAGCTAGCTCTTTTGCTGC
>JAGLDT010000245.1 GCA_023145485.1 Cocleimonas sp.
TGATCAGGATTATCGGAAAGCAGTTTATGGGTAAGCAAGTTACCATCTGGCTTACGTGCGATTACATCAGTAAATGTACCACCACGGTCTATCCAGAATTCCCATTTTTGATTGGTCATATTGATAAGAGTGAAAACTAGTTATAAGGCAACAAAGTGTATCAGCATTTTTGTGGGAACGTATATAGACTCCTCATTGGAAAGCGACTGCCGTTTTGTTAACACTGTTATGTTTATGTTGTTTTTTAATCCAACAACGCTATCCATCTATTTTGTCACCCACATGGAAAATAGTAAATCGAGCACTCATTAGCGAGGGTGTTGCTGATGCTTGACTTTATTTAGTTTGAGACATTAACCAGCAGATCATTTTGAAAAATTAAGGTGATATTTTGTGGTTTATGATCATTATCTTGTTTGTTTTGATAGAAAACATAATCCCATCGGTTGCTATTAAAGTTATCGCGCATCAACGGTGTCCCTAGTAGGGACTGAATCTGTTGCTTCGTCATTCCCCGCTGTAGCTTTGAGACCGATTTTTGAGTCACAAGATTACCCTGCTGTACTTCTAGTTTATAATTGGAGCACGAACTTAGAAGCACAATACAGCCAAGTAGTATAATTTTTGTTATTTGAGTTTTATAATTTATCATTATTAAAGTATACAATAGTAAATAAGCTGATTTGAAATTTTATTTCAAGAGACAGCTTCACAGCAAGCAAGCTCTATTTGCTATTGAGCCAAAACTAATGCCTTTTATTTTGTATTTTACAAAGGTATAATGCGCGGTTTACTTAAAAATTACTATTGAGATTAAAAGATATGCCAAACGTAAAAGTTAGAGACAACGAGCCTTTTGAAATTGCACTACGTCGCTTCAAGCGCACCTGTGAAAAAGCAGGCGTTGTAGCAGAAGTTCGCAGTCGTGAATTTTATGAAAAGCCAACATCAGTACGCAAAAGAGAGAAGGCAGCGGCTGTTAAGCGCAATCTTAAAAACTTAAAGCGTGAAATTAATCGTCGTGTACGCATGTACTAAACACTGGACAAATTCCTAATTATGTCTGATCTAAAAGACCGCATTACTGAAGATATGAAATCAGCAATGCGTAGTAAAGAAAAATTACGTTTACTCACTGTACGCACCATCCTTGCAGCTATCAAACAACAAGAAGTGGATACCCGTGAGGATGTGGATGATACTGCTATTTTGGTGATTTTAGACAAAATGTGCAAACAACGCAGAGAGTCTATTTCACAGTTTGAAAAAGCAGATCGTAACGACCTTGTCGAACAAGAAAAAGCAGAGCTTGATGTCATTCAAGTATATTTGCCAGAACCTTTATCTGATGATGAATTGCAATCCTTAGTGGCTGAAGCAATGACAAAAACAGGTGCCAGCTCTATGCGTGATATGGGAAAGGTAATGGCATTTATTAAGCCTAAAGCACAAGGTCGAGCGGATATGGGTAAGATAAGTGGTATTATTAAAACACAATTATCTTCTTAAAATAACGATACTGTATTTTCCATTATCTAAAAAATAGTTTTCTTTAAATGCCGAGATTTTATCTCGGCATTTGTGTTTTTGGGGTAGAATAAGAAACAACCAAATCATAAGGATGGAAATTATATATTATTGACGATTTCCTCCTAAATCATTAAAATCACATTCCACAATGAATTAAAGGGAATTATAACTGTCATAATTTATATTAATGACAATATTGGGGTATAAACCTATGGTAGAGCTTAAAAACGATCGTTTTCTTCGCGCATTACTCAAGCAACCTGTTGATACAACACCTGTATGGATCATGCGACAGGCTGGACGCTATCTTCCTGAATATCGCGCCACTCGTGCAAAAGCAGGAAGCTTTATGGACTTATGCAAAAATGCTGATCTAGCTAGCGAAGTCACCTTACAACCACTAGAGCGTTTTGATCTAGACGCAGCGATCTTATTTTCTGATATTTTAACGATTCCTGATGCAATGGGTTTAGGCTTATATTTTGCAGAAGGTGAAGGACCACGCTTTAAAAAAGTCATTACTAATCGTCGTGATGTTGAAGCGATTGGTGTACCTGATCCTGAAGAAGAATTAGGCTATGTCATGAACGCTGTTCGCGCCATTCGCCGTGATCTCAATGGTAGCGTCCCCTTAATTGGCTTCTCAGGTAGTCCATGGACATTAGCAACCTATATGGTTGAAGGTGGCTCAAGCAAAGATTTCGGAAAAGTTAAAGGCATGATGTATGACGACCCCATCGCCATGCATTTATTATTAGACAAACTAGCTGAAAGTGTCACCTCCTACCTCAATGCTCAAATAGCAGCTGGCGCACAAGCTGTCATGATCTTTGACACATGGGGTGGCTTATTAACTCCACAGGCTTATAAAGAATTTTCACTGAATTATATGCAACGCATTATTTCTAACTTGCAACGTGAGGCGGATGGACGCGAAGTTCCTGTCACTCTATTTACCAAAGGTGGTGGACCGTGGCTAGAAACAATGGCTGAAACAGGTTGTACTGCATTAGGATTAGACTGGACGATTAATATTGCTGATGCCAAAGCACGCGTTGGTGAGCAAGTTGCCTTACAAGGCAATATGGATCCTTGTGTCTTATATGGCTCAGCGGACACAATTCGCGAACAAGTTAGTAAAATTATCGCTGACTTTGATGGCAATAGCGGACATGTGTTTAATCTAGGACACGGCATCCATCAACATATCAACCCTGATAATGTCAAAGTACTCGTTGATGCCGTTCATGAATTTGGCAGAAAGTCAGACTAATATAATACCAGCAATTCCCGCTGACCTGTAACTACTTGATTTTAAA
>JAGLDT010000246.1 GCA_023145485.1 Cocleimonas sp.
CCTTTAAAATCAACAGCTTACACCGTGAGCGGGGATTGCTGATATAATACTCTCTCTATTACAGATTTAGGTGGAAGGCTTATGAACGCTTCCACCTGAAAAAAAAACGGTCTACCAATTTAAGCTCGGATACTTAACTCTCATCCCTTACCAATCTCGTGACAAAATGTCATCACCATGCAAATAGTAAACTTTATCACCAATAATCGCTGAGCGATCAGTTTGCCATTCCTGTGAGACATTATTGGTGGGTGTATTGGTCATTTTAATATTTTCAAGCTGGTATAAAGTGCCTGTCAATGTATTGATATCATAACGGAAGAGAGCATCATACTGCCATTGATGATGCGTACTAACGGTATCATTTTCTGATGACTCCTCATTGGAATGTACACTGATAGGCAGAGCAATACGCATATCACCATTTGCTTGTAGTCGCGAAGTAAAGGCATGATGAGAGCTTGATACAGCAGTCTTTGTTCCACGCTTGCCGATAATAAGCTGACTTCGTTCATAGGGGTCACTTGGATTTTCAACATCAATCAAGGATAGCTTCACGCCTTGATACCATGCACCTCTAGGATCCCCTACTCCCGTATTAGCAGGTATGGCATCTTTTCCTATCCCGAGTACAAAATTCTCACCCACAGGATGCAAATAATCTGAATATCCATTAATTTTTAACTCGCCCGCGACGAAAGGGTCAGTAGGATCAGATAAATCTAGAATATAAAGTGGATCAGTAGCCCTAAAAGTAACCAAATAAGCTTTGCTTCCAAAAAAACGGGTTGCGTATATCTGCTCACCTGGTTTTCCGAGCGCTTCAGGATGCTTATTATTAGGGAGTTGCGCTAATATTTTTAAACTATTTTCTTGGCTATCATCTTCTTGCAAAGTAAACAGTCTTGCAGGAGATGCTATTGTTGTTTCTTGCTCACCTGTATAAGTAATAATACCAAGTACATCATTATTAGTACCAAGCTCCCCCATACGGAAGGATTTTAACTCCTGTCTCCAGCCTAAATGTCCTGCTACCTGTGCTGAACCTTTATAGTTGACCTCACTACCATTGAGGGAGAATTTATGGATATCTGTATTAACGATTGAGTTATAAATAGCAAGGTTATTTCCACCTTGATACGTTTGTTGAGTCGTTGCTAAATAAAGTGAGTCGGTAGAGACATAGAGAGCCTCTGTATTTCCAACAAAACAACTTCCAGTTGGTTTAGCATCCGTATCATCTAGATCGATTGCAATCACATTAATAATACTCACCTGATGACCAGAGCTATTAGAGTCTTCGGTGGTAAAACAGTTTGATGGGCTTAAAACATCCCCTTTAGCAACCCCATTAATTGAATAGTCTGGTAAAAAATCAGAAAGCGTTGCTGCTTCAATTAAAGCACGATTACTTACAACTTGACTTTCTGTTTCTGGATATAATAAAAGTTGCTTAAGTGTTGGGGTATGACGTACTGCCAGGTAAAGTGTAGTACCAATTCGACGACTACTAATAAGTTGCCCATCCATTTTGAAATAATCGCTATCGCCAAGCTTTTCTTCTTTTCTTTCAAAAAAATCAAGTCGAGTAGAGCGGTCACTCCAGTAATTAGGATTAAACCACTCTCTAGAAAAATAGTTATTATGGCTATTACCAGAAAGGGCAATCAGTTTACTGGCAGTAAGATAAAGCCCTGAAATAATAGCGTCATTTTCGGTATTAACACGTACTATATCCGTAACTTTAGCATCCCCACTAGCATTTGCTATAGAATAAACCTTAATTGAAGGTTTTCTAAAAGATGCCACATAGAGATAAGTACCATCATTTTTCAGACGATCTGCTTCATCAACATTACTTACTTGCGTATTGGTTGTAGAATAGTTCGTATCAGCTGATTTAATCCCACTAGCATCTTCAGCATACATGATAATAGGTGTGATTTTTCCATACGTTTCTAGCATTAATTTTTTAATTGTTGCTTCAAGCGCACCATTATTGGTTGCATTACGGAGTCTGTGATAATTTTTAGCAGTCGGTTCAGATTTTATTATTCTCTTCTCACTGCTACTACCACCACATGCACTTAGTGCTAATGCTAGGGAAATAATGGCTATGATAATTTTTTTATTCATTCTTTGATACCTGATCAATAAGCCCTTCAGTTAACAACCTATTATAACATATTTTTAACTTGTCATTTTAATTTTATTATTGATAGACCTTGATGATTTGCGGAATAGCCCTTAGATAAGGCTACTCCAAGGAGATCAACACACAAACACTAGAAGCCTTTATATCTGACTTAATTAGTAGGTTATATTGATTTAGGGCTATTGTTAGTTAATAGTTGCGCTCCTATCATTAAGCATTGGAATATTTAATAAATTTTACGGAGACATAGAAAATGTCAGAATTATCACGCGAGACCATTAATGCGTTGTTAAAAGAAGTTAAGGATAAGTATCTAGAAAAAGATTTAGTATCAGCTAATACTATTAAGTCAGTTGATATTAAAGAAGGAAAAGTCTTCGTTCGTATTGAATTAGGCTATCCAGCAGGATCGTATCGTGATGAATTAGCAACTCAGGTTAAATCAACACTAGAAGCCAGTGATGCTATTGATAGCGTAGAAGTAACCGTTGAGCAACGGATTACCGCTCACAAAGTACAAAGGAGCTTAATGCGTATCGAAGGCATTAAAAATATTATCGCTGTTGCTTCTGGTAAAGGTGGTGTTGGTAAATCAACCACTGCTGTTAATATCGCACTGGCACTACAAGCTGAGGGTGCTAAAGTTGCAATTTTAGATGCTGATATTTACGGCCCATCTATTCCAAAAATGTTAG
>JAGLDT010000247.1 GCA_023145485.1 Cocleimonas sp.
GAGAGAGAGAGAGAGAGAGAGAGTGACGGTGTGTGTGTTTTTACATGTGTGTATTTGTGTTGTGTAAGTGTTTGTGGTGTGTGTGTGTGTGTGTGTGTGTGTGTGTGTGTGTTGTGTAAGTGTGTGTGGTGTGTGTGTGTGTGTGGTGTGTGAGTGTGTGTGTGTATGTTGTGTGTTGTGTTGTGATGTGTTTCGTTGCTTTGCGTTGTGTGTGTGTGTGTGTGTGTATACATCTGTGTGTTTCAGTGTGGTGCCTGTGTGTGCCTGTGTGTGTCAGTGTGTGTGCCTGTATGTGTCTGTGTGTGCGGTGCGTGTGTCAGTGTGTGCGACGCACCATCCAGAACAAAGTTTCGTTGGCGAAGTCAGCGTATTGCTCTATCGTGGACAGCACACTGAAGATCAGACAGACCAGCACCATCATGAACCTGCAGAAACAACAGCAGCATCAGCATCATCATCGTCATCGCAGTCAGCATCATTAACAAAAAACAAACGTCACATCACTACACACACCGCCATCATCACCGTCGTCGTCGTCATCATGATCATGATCATGATCATCATCATATCATCATCATCAGATTCATGACACACTTACCGCTTTCAAAGATGTATCCGTTCACCATACGATACAACCGCAATACCCAATGACACACGTTGTTCATGGTCTGCTATATAAACCACGTCACGCCACTCGTTACAGACCACGTCACGTCATTCGATACAGAGCACGTCACGTCACTCGATAGAGAGCACGTCACGTCACTCGATACAGCCCGGACCACGTTACGTCACTGCATGGACTCGCTACAGCCCGGAACACGTTACGTCACTCGCTGCAAACCATGTCACCACAACGTTACCTCCGACAACACCAGTTTATGTCAATGAAGGCACTGAGCAGAGTGTCACTCCTCTGGCTCCTCAGCTCATGGTTGAATCCTCAGCAACGTTTCCTTTTCGGAGGCATTTCGGAAAGAGAAGTTCGGGAATCCACCACCGCATTAGACGCCTCGAAGGTATTTTCCATAGTCATTGAAATTCGTAGGTATTTTCCACGGTCAATGACATTCGTAGATTCTAATATATTCCATAGTCGTTGCATGAGATCGTTATCTCTCAAGTTCAAGAGAAACCCGCTGCCGAGGCACGACTGTCAATGAAAACAAAAGAACCCTGCTGGTTGTATTGATTGGCTTTCTTCTTCGACATTCTCAAACGTGTCACGGTGTCAGTGTCCTAGCGATGAATGATACTGCCATCGTCAGACTTCACGACGCAGACAGATATATATATAATACAGATTTTTGATGTTTGTCGCCCAGTCAACCTTCGCAACGAAAACGATCCCAATCCCTCATTTCACTTGCCAGGCCGATGACCTGGGGAGGCAGGGTCTGGTGGTGTGGCTGTGGGGTCCAGAGAAACTGATTTTTCTTTCTTTCTTTTATTGACTTACTGAAGGCTTATAGATAGCCCCGTCAGCCCGCACAGGTGGAGAAAGTGAATACTCTCGAACTGAGAGTCAGATCAGACACAATTAAGTGGTAGTGGTGGTGGTGTTGTGTTTTCCTTGGCTTGTCCTAAAGACCTTGGTCAACACCAACCGCACGTAACTTTTACCTGCTCATTCACCGACTTAAAAAAACCCACCCACCACACCACACAAACAAACACAAAACAAACCCGCAGCATAAATTCAAAGGTAAATAAGCCAACGGATAAGAACAGAGGCGAACCATCTGTTGTTGCTCGTATTTGGGGATACAAAACGAAAAAACCCCACCTAATCGGGTTATGATTTTTTCGTATTCTCTTTGATCTTTTGCCCTTTCCAATTCAACAGACGCTCCTCCAAAAACAGAAATGTCAATCTTTCATCTTCCACAAGCTGCTTATAGAACCGCACCACACATAAGCACCTCTGTCAGCAGGGAGACGTTGACAGCAGACATGGACACAAACGCACCAGTAAACAAACCGACAAGACGGACGGACAGATAGAGAGAGACAGACGGACGGAGAGACAAAGACAGACAAGACCAGACAGAACTGACAAAAGACAGCGAGACAAGACAAGACAACGACAGCTAAGACGAGACAGCCAGACAGACAACAATGCCAGACAGACAAGGCGGGCAGACAGACCAGACAGACAGACAAGACAGACAGGGCGGATAGACAAGACAGATATTACAGACAGACAAGACAGACATATTAGACAGGCAGCTAGCACAGAGTGACGAAGAATGCAGACAAGACAGCCAGGCACGACACCAAGACAGACAAGACAAGACAAGGTA
>JAGLDT010000248.1 GCA_023145485.1 Cocleimonas sp.
ATTTTTCCAGTGAATAATAAAGATTCACTCTGGAATACTCAAAACCAGTAGATTCCCATCGTCAATGTTGTAAAAGCTTGTCATTACAATCTCACCGACCCGTTGAGGTCTTTTAATACTTGGAGACAGAGCCGTAGACTTGGGAGGCATCCACGGGTGTCTTTAGTCCGAAGACCTATCCTAAGCCTCACGACTCAAGCCCCTATGTCTTTAGCTCAGGGGTAGTTGATGGACTCGTTTCCTAAAAAATATAATAAAGGAATCTTTATCATTAAACTAGTTGCCTAAAAAACTATCGACCACTCCATTTTGTCATGAGTTCCCTTTCTGTTTTCCATAGCCCTTTTTCATTCAAAATAGCCTGTTGTTCTGCCTTTTTAAGACTCGCTTTAAAATTGTCTTCCAATGGAAAGCGTTTTAACAATACTGCGTAGCCTTCTTCGACCATCATTAGGTTCAGTGATTTACCTTTTTCCGTAAAAACAATCGCAGGTCTTCGTCCATATTGATCCTTCTGACTTAAATCACCTGCTAAGGTAACGTTTTGCCCTACTGCAATATGTGATGCTAGGTAATTTGTTGCTTTATTTCCTAATGCTAATAACGCCTGCTTATCCAGACCTTTCACGTTAATATCAACATTCAGCTTGGCATTTTCGGTGTCTTCAGGGGCATCAATCCCCGATAATTGTATTCGCTGTGATGCTTCATTAAGGCGAATAATAATCGTATCCCCATCTTCAATACTTTCTACAACATAAGAAGGAGATGACGGTTGTTGTGAACAGGCGGTGATGAAGCTTAGTATTAGGATGCTAATCCAGCGGTAGTCGTATGTCATGGCGATATATCCTTTAAAAACATAAATTTTAAGCACTATGAGCGACAAGCTTATAATGTTTAAAAAAATTAACCTACTTTGCAGTTAAAAATTTTAAAAAAGTAAAAAAACGCATATTATGCCGAGATATTTACATAAATAGTTTTTAATCAATTTTTATGAGTAATCAATTATGCCCAAACAACGTAAAGCACTTTCCTTAATTTCAGGTGGTTTAGACTCCATGTTAGCGACTAAAGCGATGCTGGAGCAGGGTATTCATGTGGAGGGGGTGAACTTCTTTACAGGGTTTTGTGTGGAAGGTCATACTCAGGCATTGCGTAAAAAGAAGAATAAAAAGCCGAAGCGCAATAATTCATTATGGGTTGCTGAACAACTGGGGATTAAGCTACATATTGTTGATATTGTCGATGAGTACAAAGATGTCGTGATTAATCCTAAACATGGCTACGGGGCTAATTTAAACCCCTGCCTTGATTGCAAAATTTTTATGGTTAAAAAAGCGCATGAATGGATAGAAGAACATGATTTTGATTTTATTTTTACAGGCGAAGTGATTGGTCAACGCCCTAAATCACAGCGTAAAGAAACGATGCCAATTATTTCAGCCGAATCGGGTGCAGATGATTTGCTGGTGCGTCCATTATGTGCCAAAAACTTGCCCGCAACAAAGCCAGAAAAAGAAGGCTGGATTGACCGTGAGCAGTTATTTGATTTTTCAGGTCGTAGCCGTAAGCCACAAATGGCCTTAGCGAATTATTGGAAGATTGAAGAGTATGCACAACCAGCGGGAGGCTGCTGTTTTCTGACTGATCCTAATTATTCAGACAAACTCAAGGATTTATGGGTGCATCGTGGTGATAAATACTATGAGCTAGATGATATTATGCTACTCAAAATTGGACGGCATTTACGTCCTGCTGATCATTTTAAAATGATTGTTTCTCGCGAAGAAGGTGAAACACGCTTTTTAGAAGGCTATCGAAAGCAGTTTATTTATATCAAGATATTAAGTCATGCAGGTCCAATGACATTATTAGATGGTAGTGATATTTCAGCAGAAGAGATTTATCTAGCGGCCACCATTGCTGCACGTTATAGCCAAGGACGCGACGAAGATGAAGTCACTGTTTTAGTGGGGCAGTTAGGTAAAGAACCAAGGGAAATGAAGGTTGTCCCTAAAAAGGCAGATGAGATAGAAAAAGAGTGGTTATTATAAAAAAACTGAAGAGATATAATCCGCATCTTACTCGTATTAGCTAAATAAAAAACTAATACGAGCAGGATTTAGATAATATGTGGAAAATCAATCTTAGGGGAGTAAATTAATTTCCACGTTCCTAGCGGTTGACGCTTTTCTCTTTATCTGTGTAGAGAAGAAACTTAACCTTCTTATTTATGGATCAAATGATAAGTAAAATAACAATATTGATCAATAGGTGTTTAAAACGATTACATAGAGGTTTTCCTCTATTCATAAATCCCATGTTCACGGGTTGATAAAAAGGCTACCTCAGGATAACGCTCAGTAGCCATTTGTAAATTAACCCGTGTTGGTGCGATATAAACTAATTCTCCCGCATGATCATAGGCCAGATTAGCAACCGCTTTAGTTTTAAACCTATCGAACAATTTTTCATCAGAGCAAGTGACCCAACGCGCAGTTTGTACATTTACATGCTCAAATTGGCAATCAACATTGTATTCATCTTTGAGCCGTTGCGCGACCACATCAAATTGCAAAATACCCACTGCACCGAGTACTAAATCATTATTATTGATGGGGCGGAAGAGCTGCGTTGCCCCTTCTTCACAAAGTTGGTCTAAACCTTTTTGTAACTGTTTATTCTTGAGTGGATCACGTAATTGAGCGCGACGAAATAGCTCAGGGGCAAAGTTAGGAATCCCCGTAAAATACAGTTCTTCGCCTTGAGTAAAGGTATCACCAATACGAATCGTACC
>JAGLDT010000249.1 GCA_023145485.1 Cocleimonas sp.
CTATTGAAGAACAAGGTTAACCGTGGCAATTCATCCCCTCAGCTAAAGACAGAGGGATTTTCTTGCCACCATTTTTATAAAATTGCACTATAGAGAAGACAGAAGATTATAAGGTCGGTGTAACTTGTGCAACCGACCCTCATACTGCTTCTTTATAGTTGTGTTATTTTCAAACCATAAGGAAAATAAATGGGCAATAAAGACATTTTAGATCAAACCGACCGTAATATTATCAACACCCTGCAATACGGTTTTCCCCTTTCAGATCACCCCTATAAAGAAGCCGCTGACTCCTTAAATATCACAGAAGATGAATTACTTCACCGCCTAAAATCGCTACTTGATAGCGGACTTCTTACCCGTTTCGGCCCTTTATTTAATGCTGAAAACATGGGAGGCGCATTATCACTCTGTGCCATGATCATTCCCGAAGCAGAGTTTGAAACCGTCACCGAACAAGTGAATGCGTTGCCAGAAGTCGCACACAACTACCAGCGCGATCATGAAATGAATATGTGGTTTGTTTTAGCCACCGAAAGCTTAAAGGAAAAACATAAAACCCTGAAAGTGATAGAACAACAAACAGGCTATAAAGTTTACGATATGCCGAAAGAAAAAGAATATTTTGTTGGATTATTTTTGAAGATTTAATTTTTCTTTTAGAAAAATAAGAATACTTTAAAAAGATATCAACAATAGCAACTATTCTTTCTCCTTGATGAAACACTCCATTAAAAATAGTTATACTGTAAATAATGCCATTATTTCATCTGTTACCAGTACATCTCTTTTATAAATATTTAATAGATTCTTTGGAGGTTCTCTATCTGATTCAATCCTTTGCTCATGAATTAGTTTAAAACCAGCAGATTCAAAAAGGATCATTAATTCATCACTTGTAATCCGATTTAATGTCTCATATTGCTCCCAATCGTATTCTTGACGCCTCAAACCACTTGCAAAAACAAGTTCTTTTAACACATCATGTTGATGAATAAGATGACACCATGAATCAGAAACATGAGTGTATAGGTGAGCGCCACGAGAGGAGTAATAAAGTGGATTTATTTGTAAATAAAACAAACCTCCTTTTCTGAGAAGATTCTTTAGTTGCGTTAAAATACCGAGTATTTTATCTCTTCGAATATGCTCGAAAACAGACCAGCTATAGATAAGATCAATCTCGCCTAACTTATCGATAACCTTTCCTGATTCCATTTCAGACAGATGTAAGTTATTTGGAAATGTATTGATATCAAGTTCTTGCCGCATACTCTTTGTGATTTTTTCATTGATGCCTTTTGCGATATCACTCCCATACACCGTTGCATTAGGGCAATTTAAAGCAAAGCTTAAAGCAGCAACGCCATCTCCACAGCCAAAATCATAAATATTTGCATGATGTAGATCACATCTATTTTCGATCCAATGAGTGACTCGTTGAAACTCACTAATAAATCTATTTTTAAAGTCTTTATTTTTTATTTTTTCAATAAATTGACGCTTCACCTGCATATTATTATGCATTTCCTTATTGTTATATTCGATATTAGAGGATTCATTTAAGACGGGATAATCTAACTAGTAGTCTGTATCTCTTAAATATAGGCTAACGGAATACTCGCTCTGAAAAATAATTAAAAATTCTCAGTTGATGTGAACAATCCGACTTTTAAATCTTTTGCGGTATAAATAACGTTACCGTCAACAGCAACCGTTCCATTGCCTACGCCCATGACTAAGCGACGACAAATAACACGAGTCATATCAATACGGTAGGTTACTTTTTTTGCTGTTGGCAAAATTTGCCCTGTAAATTTAACTTGCCCTGAACCTAATGCGCGCCCACGACCTGGATTGTCTAGCCAGCCTAGAAAGAAACCAATTAATTGCCACATAGCATCGAGCCCTAAACACCCTGGCATTACAGGGTCGGTTGGGAAATGACATTCAAAAAACCACAGATCAGGATTGATATCCAATTCTGCAATCATATACCCTTTACCAAACTCACCACCTTCTTCGCTAATTTCAACAATACGATCCATCATTAGCATATTAGGCGAAGGTAAACGCGCATTACCTTCGCCAAAAAGTTCACCATTGCCACATTTTATAAGTTCATCGTATTCAAAAGAGCTTTGTCTTGACATTATCTATCCTGATTAATTAGTTCATTAGTAATTCCTGCAATCTTAGCAGAATTACTAAAGGTTTATTTCTTTGCAATCGCCTTATTGGATAATTTCAATAAGGTTTCTCACCAATATAATTTCCTGGTGGATTATAATTACACACCCATAATTGTGATTGATCACCACAGACTACTTTAGCGCAACCAACTGCTTGTGATTCACGCCAGACAATCTGAGTGTAATGCCCGCACTGCTCACCCGCACGACAGCTATTACTCTGATAATCATAGTCTGCGACTTCATTTGCCCATGCCTTTACTACATCACCAATACGAATATGCTGTAATTCAACTCTGCCATCTGACCAGCGTTTAGGGCTAGCCCAAAATAGATTTTCACCATAAATTTGTTTAAATCGCCCCGCATCATGAGGCCGGTGTTGCATAAAACAATTTTGCGTTCTGGCTTGATGTCTAGCCCATTGTTTCGCATAAGTAGCCAATGTATTAGACCAACGCAATGGGTTTAAACCTAACGTTGCCCGCACTGCATTATGACTTGTTAATGTGCCTTTAAAGTCTGTCGGTACAGCATCAATAAATTGATTATTTTGTGTTTTCACCTTGTTATTAGTGCTACAGGCGAGCATTAAGAAGGAAAAAAAAAGAAAGATAAGGTGTTTATACATCTTGGTTCTCATTTTTTATTATTATAGTTTTTTGTAAGCATGTTTTTTGAAATCGGTTGCTTTAGCGCCATCAGACGAGGCTAAAGCACTCGTTTCCGAGGAAATTATAAGCTGAATTCAGCTATATTAAAACACCACTAGATTATCCCGATGAATCAGTTCTTTTTCTCCATGATACCCCAGTATTTCTTCAAATTTATTACTACTGATACCACAGATTTTATCAATATCTTTTTTAGGGTAATTTACTAATCCACTGGCAATAAGATTTTTATCAAAATCAAAACAATTAATTACATCACCACGGTTAAACTCACCTTCTGCTTTAGTAACGCCAATTGACAACAAACTCTTACCATTATTTTTAATGGCATCCGTTGCCCCTTGATCCAGCCAAAGTTTTCCAAGTGGGTTGAGATGTCCTGCAATCCATTGTTTTCTAGCAACTAATTGAGTGTTATCGGGAATGAGTAAGGTGCCAATATTTTCACCTTGTTGGAGGCGATTAAGCACATTTTTCTCTCTACCAGAAACAATCACCGTCGCACAACCTGAGAGGGCTGCACGCTGTGCCGCAGTCACTTTAGTTGCCATGCCACCTGTGCCTATATTAGTTCCCGCAGAACCTGCAAAACTAACAAAATCAGGATCAGTAGCAGAGCCTTCAGAAATTAACGTTGCATCATCATGATGACGCGGGTCTTTAGTATAGAGACCTTTTTGATCCGTTAAAATAATGAGTAAATCGGCTTCAATTAAATTAGAAACCAGTGCAGCTAAGGTATCATTATCACCGAGTCGAATTTCATCCATTGCGACCGTATCATTTTCATTCACTATCGGTAACGTGTTAAGGGACAATAAGGTGCGTAGCGTATTACGTGCATTCAAATAACGACGACGATTACTAATATCATCATGAGTTAGCAGTATTTGTGCAGCTTGTATTTGATACTGTTGAAATTGCCGTTCATAGGCTTCAATAAGGCCTGTTTGACCAATTGCCGCCGCAGCTTGTAACTTAGCTAATGTCGAAGGTCGTTTTGTCCATCCCATACGAGACATACCTTCGGCAACGGAGCCAGATGAAACTAAAACTAACTCTATTCCTTTTTGGCGCAAACGTGCTATTTGCTCTGCCCAATCACTAATTGCATCATAATCTAATCCTTTACCATCTTGCGTCAGTAAAGCACTGCCTATTTTAACAATCCAGCGCTGGCTTTTTTGAATGTATTTTTTGCGATTCATTTCTAAACAGCCGCATAAGCAACATCATCCAAATATTGCATGATTTTATTTGCCAGTTCTTGTGTGCCTTTACCCGTTACGGCTGATATTTGAAACACTGGCCCTGTCCAGTCTAGGCGTTGAATAATATCATCACAAACTGCTTGTACTTCATTTTCAGGTAATAGATCAGTTTTATTAATAACCAGCCAGCGCTCACGGTCTTTTAGCTCATCACTGTATTTTTCTAACTCTTTTTCCAAAATACGAATGGATGTCACAGGGTCAGCTTCATCCATTGGTGCAATATCGACTAGATGCAGTAATAGACTAGTGCGGGATAAATGCTTGAGGAATTGAATGCCTAAACCTGCGCCTTCGGCAGCACCTTCAATTAAACCTGGGATATCAGCAATCACAAAACTTTGATTAACATTGATGCGAACCACACCAAGGTTTGGATAGAGTGTTGTAAACGGATAGTCTGCTACTCTCGGTTTGGCGGATGATAAATTAGTAATAAGACTCGATTTACCCGCATTAGGCAGACCTAGCAAACCAACATCGGCCAAAACCTTCATCTCTAATCGTATTGTACGTAAATCACCTTCAGTTCCTGGCTTTGCTTGACGTGGAGCGCGATTAACGGAGCTTTTATAACGCAGATTGCCTAAACCATGAAAGCCGCCTTGGGCAACTTTGGCTTGTGCACCATCTTTCGTTAAATCACCAATAATTTCACGGGTTGCTTCATCATAAATAATCGTCCCAATAGGCACAGGGATAATAATATCATCGCCTTTTCTGCCCGTCATATTACGACTTGCACCATTTTCACCACGATGCGCTTCATAAAAACGCCGATGACGAAAATCAGAAAGGGTCGTTAAGCTTTTATCAGCTTGTAAAAACACGCTCCCACCATCGCCACCATCACCCCCATCAGGGCCACCAAATTCAACGTACTTTTCACGGCGGAAACTGACGCAACCATTGCCACCATCACCTGCTTTTACATTGACAACAGCTTCATCAACAAATTTCATAATCGTTTAACTTCCTTCGCCACCACAAGAACCACCGCCACAACAGCCATTTGATTCATTTTTTTCAGATTTATCAGAACCACAGCCACCTGCCGCATGAACATGTCCATGTGCTAGCTCTTCTTCCGTTGCAGCACGAATATCTAACATTTCAACGTCAAAATGTAGGGTTTCGCCTGCAAGCGGGTGATTAGCATCAATCTTGATCATATCACCATCAACACCCGCAATAGTAATCACTTCAACACCCGCATCAGTCTGTGCTTGGAACTGTGCACCTGCGACTAGTTGATCATCAGGAACACCTGCAAACATGGCACGCTCAACATCTTGAGTTAAGGCATCATTACGTTCGCCATAAGCCTCTGCTGGCTCTACGACAAGCGAGAAAGAGTCCCCTATATTTTTACCTTCTAGTGCTTTTTCAAATCCTGGGATCATGCCCCCAACGCCATGTATAAATGCCATTGGATGCTCTTTATCCGCTTGATCAATGATTTGACCTTCGGCATTTTTTAGGGTGTAAGCTACAGAAGCAACCTGATTTTTTGTCAGACTCATAGGAAAGATCTCTAAATTTAAAAAAACTCCAATTTTGACATATTTAGGAATTAGAGTTCAATCATTTCTTAATAAGATAATAATATAAGAGAAGCAGGGGATAATTTGTATTGTTATCAAGGGAAATTATTCTATAAAGGCTTAAATAATTGCAAAGGCAAAGGCTGGATTCCCGAAACAACGGCTAACTGTCTTTCTAAGGGTGAAAAAGTAGGTAAAGTAACCAAACTGTAGCGAATGGATTAATTTAGTTACTTTTTTGAATCCATATTACTTTTCTTAGCGTACTAGAAACTATAGTGATAGAGAAAATTTATAATTGCTATAGTTTTTTAATCCAAGGAGAGTATGCATGAAAACAGCAAAGAAAATAACGGGCGCTTTATTGGCATCAGCAGCAGCAGGATTAATTTTAGCAGGATGTTCTGGAACAAGTGTAAAATCAGCAGCTAATGGAGCGAAAGCAACCAAAGTGGGTTTGTTTCAATGCAAAGGTGCTAATAAGTGTAAAGGCACATCATCTTGTAAAACAGCAACTAGTCAGTGCAAGGGTTTAAACAGCTGTAAAGGTAAAGGCTGGATACCTAATAGTGCATCTAATTGTATAGCTGCTGGTGGTGTTGTTGGCGACCCACTGTTCAGTGATTCACAGAAGTAATGTAAGCAATGCGTTAGATCTGTTACTTGTATTAAGACCTAAAGCCCCTTCCTCTTTGCTTTATGTCTCAATACAAGCAATAGCTCACTTTAATTTATCACTTTATTAATTTTTCTATTGATGAAGTCGCGAATACTTTCTAAAATAATTCGTTTAATAAAACAAAAATAAACTATGAAATCACCTCCTCTTGGCTTTGGTTTAGGGCTCAGAAAAGAGCATTACCAAGCAATATTGGATACTTCGCCTAACGTTGACTGGTTTGAAGTATTGTCTGAAAACTACCTTGTACCTGGCGGTAAACCACTTTATTTTCTTGATGCCATTAATGAACGCTACCCGATGGTTATGCATGGCGTATCGCTATCGATTGGTAACAATGACGCACTAAACTTTGATTACCTGCAACAACTTAAAACTTTATCTGAACGAATTAATGCTCATTGGATTTCTGATCATTTATGTTGGTCAGGTTTGGATGGTGTCAATGCGCATGATTTATTGCCATTACCTTATACTGCTGAAGCAGTAACCCACGTTGCAACACGAATTAAACAGGTTCAGGATTTTTTAGAGCGTCGTATTCTTATTGAAAATGTTTCAAGTTATGTCTCTTACACGCAATCTGCAATGACAGAGTGGGAGTTTTTGAGTGCCGTAGCCGAAGAGGCAGACTGTCTCCTCTTACTTGATGTCAATAATATTTACGTTAGCTCAGTGAACCATGAATTTGATCCGCTAGATTACTTAAACGGTGTACCAAAAGAACGGGTGCAACAACATCATCTCGCAGGACATAGTGATTATGGTGATTATATTATTGATACCCACGACCATGATATTGTTGACCCTGTTTGGAATCTATACGCTGAAGCGGTAAAACGTTTTGGTCATGTTTCAGCAATGATTGAACGTGATGATAATATTCCTGATTTAAGTGTTTTAATGCAAGAATACCAACAAATGAAGCAAATTTCAGCGGGTGTCTTAGGCGACGTTTTCACGGGCACTCAGGGAGTTGAAAATGTCTGAGTTACTTGATTTACAACGTAGCATGATGCAATGGTTACTAACCGAAGAGGGTGATATACAGAGCAAAGTTGTAGGCACTGAAAAAGTCAGCTCTGAAACAAGATTAGCAATCTACGCCAATGCTTATCGCTACCGCTTGATTGATGCTTTGTCGGATAATTATCCCTCTGTACATACCTTATTGGGTGATGAAAGCTTTTACAATGATGGCGTTCTCTATCTTGCAACCTATCCATCCCGTCATTTTTCCATTCGCTATTTTGGCAACCAACTCGAAAAATTCCTAAGCGAACATTATCAAGATACAGCCGTGTTAGCAGAAATGGCTCGTTTTGAATGGGCATTGCGTAATAGCTTTGATGCAACCGATAACGTCTCATTAGGACTAGAGGCGTTACAAAAAATATCCCCTGAATCTTGGGCTGAACTAGGGTTTGTTTTACATCCATCGGTAGCCCGTTTAGATTTAGAATGGAATGTACCACAACTCTGGGCCGCGATTGAAAATGAAACAGGACAAATACCATTTGAACAAGCAGAATATCCCGTTGCTTGGTTAGTTTGGCGAAAACAACTTAAAACCTATTACCGTTCGTTAGATGTAGATGAAGCTTGGGCATTAGATGCGGTTATGAAAGGTCAACATTTTTCTGACATTTGCGCAGGTGTTTGTGAATGGGTTGATGAAGCCTATGCCCCAGAACGAGTAGCAGGGTTTATTTCACAGTGGCTAGTAGATGATTTGATCATTGAATTGAAGCACTAAGGCATGAGAATTCAATAAAATCCGAAACTATGGTATCAAATTAGTTGGAAACATCTCCTATTATCAAGTATCTTTTCAGTAGCAATTCAAAGTATTCACCCAAAATTGCTCCGCTGCATAAATGAATTATTTCAAGCACAAAAAATTCTCTCTTCTTTAATTGGG
>JAGLDT010000025.1 GCA_023145485.1 Cocleimonas sp.
TCTTGCAGTTGTTTGAATATTCATTGAGCCAATCGAAGCACCGGTACCATTCATTGCTTCACTTAAATCATCCATACTAAGATTAACTTGTTCCATTTGAAATGCTTCAACATTAACACTCGATGGAATATCAAGTGATACTTCAAAAGATTGATAATAATCTTGAGAAAAACCAGTAGACGCAGCAAAAAGGGAAACGAAGGCAATCGCTAGGGGGAGCTTTTTCATAAATGACATCCTAATTTATTATTTTATGATTAGATAGGTTACTAAACCAAAGACACTTTACTTGATTTAGCGACTATGCTCTGAACGCTGGGGGGCGATCAGATAAGGTAATATTACGTCACTATTATCGCCCTGTCATTACCATTGGTCTAGTTTGAACTATTAATTTGAACTTTCCCGACGACGTGTATCTTTCCTATTTTATTAGGAATATTAAGCACTTGTTCATCTTTGTTTTTATTATCGAATAATTCTAAATGATATTTCCCAGGTGGTACTGAAATCAAACGAATTCGCCCCGTTCGATTGGTAAAAAAGGCAATCGGTTTTCTTTTTTTATCAATCATCACTAATTGCCCCCCCTTAAGCACTAAGGGCTGATCTTTCTTATCCACAAGGGTGGCATCCACAATAACACCTTGTTCTCCACCTGCTTTTAATAAATAGCCTTGTTTATAACCAGCCTTGACCTCAAATTCTGTACTATCAAGATCACTTCCAAGTGGCAACGCCGCACTATCCACATTAACGGTATTGTAATGATAGGAGGAAACATTAATGACCGCAGGACTGATGTTTTTTTGAATGATGCTCTGATAATGATCAGGTAATTCATTTCCCTCTGAACGACTAAACGTACTGTTACCACGCGCGACTGCAATATCTTTTTTCTGATTTTCAGGGCCAACTACAATAGCAAAGCTATCTCGAATCGGCTTACTAATCGCAAGTTGCCCATCTGCAAAAGATATTGCGGTTCTCACTTTAGCACCACTACGTGCTTGGTATTGTTGCGCCCCCCCCTCTGTCTTGGTCACACTTTGAGAAAAACCCACTTCTGCAATACTCCCTCGATAACTCACATTTGCACTCAAGGTATGGTTTCCTTTTCCCGAGTGACTGCTTAAGGATGCCCCCACACTATCTAGCCCTGTATTGCCTTTAGGAGCAATAAAAAAGGTATTCATCAAACGTTGATCCAAACTATTATAAGAAGTCGTCAGAGACCGTTGACGGTCACTTTTATTTTCTTGAGCTAAGGGTAAATTCAAACGCAGATTAACCGATTTATCCTTTTCTTGATTATTTTGGTAACGCATCTGTGCTGAAATAGAACCTCCTTTTTTAAACGACTTACTCACACCTAATGATGCCGAATACATAGCATCATTTTCTGTATAGGACGTTTCACGTTGAATATTGACACTAGCATGGATTCTATTTGCAATTTTTTTCCCCACACGAGCATGAAAACGACTCTCAACCCCTTTGTTATCCCCTGAAAACAATTTTTTCTTCTCTAAATCATAATTCAATGCACTAAATTCTTTATCAAAAAAATCCCCCGAAACAGAAAACTGCACGGGATTTTTTTCCTGTGCAGGTGCGGTGTATTGATACTCTCCCCCTACTGCAAAGCCTTGTTTATTAGTCGCTGTTCTTAACTGACTAACACGCCCACTCAAGCGTCCTACTTCGGTTGGTATTAAAGCATTGACACCCACTTGAAGACTTTTACCGTCAGTAATAAAACTAGCCTCTGTGGTTAACTGCTCGGTAATCCCCGCCTTATAATGCCCACTAACTAATGCTGTTGAGGTATCATAATGATATTCTTGCTCAGAACGATACGCTGGTATACCTACTTCTACTGCATAACTTGAGACACCTGAGGTCAGCAAGCTCTGATCTTTTAATAAAGAAAAGGATTGCTGTGTTTGTTTACCTTTTTTATCGATGATCTCTAAGCGAATCTTATTGACCCCTGCTTCTAAACGCAGATCCGTTAAAGAATACTCCCCTGCATCCAATTTCTTTTTATCCTTTAAAAACCCATTAATATAAATTTTAACCTCACTGTCTCGCTCTAAACTAAAAATTTGTTCAGCAGCAGGTTTTGTTTTTAAATAAGGGTTTAATGCTGTTTTTTTTTCAATCTTTAAACCAGCAATACGCATTCCCTGCTGATAATTTCGGTATTCCGTGCTCACATCCCCCAAGGTGTAACGATGCAATGAGCTAGTATCATCAACCACTATACGGGTTGATTCACGAGATAAAGCCTGTTTGCGATCATTACGCCATGTATTACGATTTTCTAGCACCACGCCTTTGATGTTAATCACAGATTCTGCACTTAAACGCTGTTTGCTATCCTTTGAATTAGCATCATAATCAAACATTGCATCAAGGTTAGTATAAGCACTCACCGTTGCCATCTGTGCTAACTCACTCTCTGCGGGATATTGTTTTTGTTTACGTTTTCGCCCAATAGTAATATCTGTTGGGAGACGCATTTTAATAGGAATCAATAGTTTTAAGCTAAGGTTTGCTTGATTAAACTCTGTTTTAATATCACTATTTTTTAGCGTAACAAGAGAAAGGCGTGACTTATTTTTATCAATGCTTTTAAGGAAAGATGCTAGGTATTTTGGCTTTAGAATAGTCTTTATAACAACTAAAAAGGGAGCTGTTTCAATATGTGTTATTTCTTTACGATCATCACTGTAAATATTTAGCACAACTACTTCCTTGCGCCCAATTTGCAAAGTCACTGCTAGCTGTGATGGCATAGTACGTTTTTTACCAAACGCTTTTGCATAAAATGATTGTAAATCGGTCTCTTTATTTTTTTTATCATCATCAGCCCAAATAAAAAAAGGAAACAAGATAATAAAAAACAAAAAAAATTCTTTTGATGGGGAGTTCATAGCACACTGTCCATTTATTATTTTTTATTATTAAGACGTTGCAAGACGGGTGTGATTAAAAGTGCGAGGGTTTATAAAAATAACATTTTTAGGGTACTAGAAATCAGCTAGTTAGCCATTAGATTTTACGTTAATTTTTGCCTTCCTCGCACTTTTAATCACACCCTTGCAAGACTGTACTCTTTGCCTCCCCAAGCAAAAAATACAGTTAGATTTTATTTAAAGCTTAACTGTGCCGACCAACTGTCATCAATCTTAGCATTCGCGGGATAAGCGATAGAAAAATCACGTTGCGCACCAGCTAAAACATTTTTACCTTCAACTTCAGCTACTTGCTTACCACTTAACTGCAATGTTTGCTGTTGTTTATTGGACAAGTCTATTTTTAGGTTCTCTAATAATACATGCATTGTTCCTGAGTTCTTCACAGAAAATGCCAGTTTATCACCTGTGCGACGTAAATTACTCACTGAAAGCTTAGGCGCTACCCCTTGAGGCTTAATATAAATAGACCCAACGACAGTCATCACCATTTGTACACCTGTACTTTTGTCTTTACTTAAATTGACTGGAACCTGTTCCGCAACAAAGCGATACGCTAATTCTTTGCTAAGGTTCTGTTTACCCAACCACTGAACACGTACCTTCTGGGTTTTATTGGGTGCAATTACTGCCTGAGGGGGATAAACCATAAAAGAATCATCTGCTGCTTTTTGAGATTCCGTACCATCCGCACGTTGCTCACGCGTAGTTACTCCAAACTGTACTGCAATTGGACTATCGCCCGTATTCTTTACCCGAAAGACATGTTCTGCACCTGTTCCCGAAGGTGATAATGTCGCAAACAACGGTTTTAAACCAAATGCTAAGAGTGTTGGAGAGAGAAAACTTAATGCAAGCAGGAGAATAAAAGGAGAGATTATTTTAGTCATTTTTTGGACACCTTATTTTAATTATCAAAACAATTGTCCATGATACGGCAGGGTATAAATAACAGGCAATAAAATCATGATAAGAGGCTTTACATTAGTCCAAAAGAAAAATCGAAAAAGACTGATAAATTTAACGCTTTCTTCTTCGTTCACGAAAAAATGCACGTAATTTATCCCCACATAACTCAGATAACACACCACCAACAACCTCTATTTGATGATTGTGTCGCGCATCAGAAAAAATATCAAAAACACTTCCTCCAGCCCCTGTTTTAGGATCATAAGCACCAAACACGAGTCGCTCAACTCGCGCATGAATCATCGCACCTGCACACATAACACAGGGTTCTAACGTAACGTAAAGTGTCGTTTCTGGAAGACGATAATTCTGCGCTGCCTGACCCGCTAAACGCAATGCCATAATTTCTGCATGAGCTGATGGATCATGATGAGCAATCGGTTGATTCCAGCCTTCCGCAATGATTTGATTATTTTTAACTAATACCGCACCAACAGGAACTTCTCCCTGCTGGTAAGCTTTATCAGCTAATATAAGCGCATGTTTTATCCAAATTTCATCAGACATTCAAGATACACCTTTATTGATAACTACAGACGTTCATACATTAAATTTTTAAGTAAATTAGTGATTTACACTCATCTTGCAGAGCTAAAACATCCGATTAAAAAAATTATTTATGCGAACCCCTATGATGCTTGGAAGCTCCTTAATGCAAACAACACTTCTTGTACTTTTTCCCACTACCACAAGAGCAGGGGTCATTTCGCCCTATTTTAGAGTCTTCTCGGGTATAGGTCTCTCCCTGCGAAGGCGTCTCCTTCTTCTGACGCAATCCAAGACTCGTTTCAACGGCTTCTATCTCCCCAGAAATAGCCGTATTAACAATCCCATGTTGATATAAGTTTCGAATACTCTCAATCAATTCCGTCGCGTCAAGATAGATCAAAACACAGACTAACAGACCATTAAAATTTTTAGCTTCAGGATCAGGGGAAGACAAGTAAATGTGAAAGGCATTAAGCACCTCATGACGACCCGCAAAATGATAGGCAGCAATTTTACCCAGCCCCTCGCTAATCACACTACGCGCCATTTCGCTCTTTGAACGATCCATCAAGTAATTTAACAAAGGCTCAATAGCAGGTTGTCCAATATTTCCCATCACCTCGGACATTTCTGTTATCGCCCACTCATCCTTTTCTTCAACAAAAAACTCAACCATTAGAATGAGAGGATCAATAGCTTCTACAGCTCTCAATTGCCCTAAAATACGCCATGCATAAAGAGGAACCCATACTTCCATTCTATCCGTTGATTTGCTCAATGATTTATTTTGAACTAAATCTATCAGTTCAGGTGCATCCATTTCAGTAAAACCATACTGAAGATAATCATGCCATCCCTGCTTATCCTTTTTTCCTTCAAGTTGACGAGGATCACCTAATTGATAGAGCTGGGCTATTTTTTCATTCATTCTTTAACTGTCCATTATTTAAAAATGTAATATTAATTTATAACAGATTCCATTGATGTTATAAATTTTCACTGCGAAAGGAGACACGTTTTAACATATATCTGAACTTTCTCCATCCTATTTCTAAGTGGTTTAACATACCTACACAACAAAATGATCAATAAATTAGCATACTAATATCTGTATGCTAATTACACAATTGCTTAATAATCAATCAAACCTAGAAGATTAATTATTATGCATAATAATTATTATTCACCTAATAAATAGCATTGCTTATCTTTTGTCTAAAATATTTGGTATTATTTTCAAGACGAAGCGTCTTTTTTTTGGAATTGTTGCATATACTCATACGTTATAGTGTGCAAATACCACAGTTAATATTGGCAAATACAGCTTATACTCTCGATCTGGAGAAAACAGAGAGTAAATATTATGACAGTATTAGGCTTTGTAGAAGCTAGGCACTTGGTATCAAGAACGGGGATCGGTACAGAGTGGAATGAAGTTAACCGTGTTAGTAAACTTACTTTGAGCCAAGCGATTCGTCAATTGCTCAAACAAAATAATCAACGCACACCAGCTGTACCGAGATTTAGTTCTCGGGAAAAAATAGAGGCATTACAAAATAATAAATCGCGCAAAATGATGGTGCGGCGCATTGCTAAGGTCGAAGGAAAATCACTGCAAACATGGTGGATTAAACATTTATTAACCACTAAAACTCCTTTTTTGGAGCGTATGACGCTTTTTTGGCATAATCATTTTCCTTCCTCGATTTTAAAAACCAATCAAGCTAGCTTTCTGCATCGACAAAATCTGCTCTTTCGTCGACATGCCTTAGGCAATTATGCCACTTTACTGCGCTCTATAGCAAAAGACCCCGCTATGTTGTTGTATTTAGATGGTCATACCAATACCAAAGAAAGTCCTAATGAGAATTTTGCGCGTGAAATACTTGAGCTATTTACACTCGGTCAAAAACATCATAAACATAAAGATATTATTGCTGCTGCCAAGGCTTTTACAGGCTGGACCGTGAATTCTCAAGGGCACTTTATTGACAATAAGGCGCAACACGACAACAGTATTAAAACCTTTATGGGTCATAGTGGCAATTTTAGTGGCGATCACATTATAAATATTCTCCTTAAACAGCCACGTACCGCTGAAGTTGTAGCAGAAAAGGTGTGGAAAGAGTTTATTAATGATTCAAAACCAAATCCTCATATTGTAAAAAAGTGGGCGAATGTCTTTCGTAGGTCAAACTATAGTATTTCAAGTTTACTGAAAACAGTCCTCACTAGCAGAGAATTTTGGGATAGAAGAAACCGTGGCGCATTAACCAAGTCACCCATTCAATTAGCCATTGGTACATTACGCTCATTACCTTATAAACTACCCCGCCATGGCATCGAGCATCGTCTAAATATTTTAGGGCAAGGCGTATTTGAGCATCCTAGTGTTAAAGGCTGGTCAGGTGGAAGCAACTGGATCAGCACCCAATCTCTTTTATTACGCGCTGGACTTTTGAATGAATTGACAGGCGCACCCCTTATACCAAATGGCCCTGTAGCAAGTCGCTTACCCGATACATCAGGAAGGCAATTACAACAATGGTTATTAGCGACTAGCCCATTGAAAGAAATTAACTTAAATAGGGATAAGCAACGCGTGGTTCGAGATCTTGTTTTAGATCCTGCTTACCAAGTGTGTTAGTTGTTTGAAACTTCCCAATTAAGGAGGGAAGTCCTCTAATCAATAGAGAAAAATACGATGGATCGACGTGATTTTATAAAATACAGCAGTTTGATGAGTATGGCAGGGCTTGTTCCAGAACTAGCATTTGCAACACAGGGTCAACAACTCCAAAAGAAAATATTAGTACTAGTCGAGTTAAAAGGCGGTAATGATGGTTTTAACACACTCGTACCACACCATGAGCCGCGTTATGATACATATCGCAAGAATATAGCGTTACCAGAGCGTTTAACGATACCGCTAAAAAATACTAATCGCAGAGCCTTATCACCTAGTTTAGAAAAGATTGCCCACCTATGGGATGATAAACAAATGGCATGGATTGAAGGTGTTGGTTATCCTAATTCTGTTTTATCCCATTTTCGCTCCCTTGATATTTGGGAAACCGCTTCCGATGCACGCGAAGTATTGGATAACGGCTGGTTATCAAAGGTTTTACCGCGTTATAAAAAAGGCTTACACGGTATTGCTATCAACCCTGGGCAAGTAGACTTAGGCCCCTTAGATGGCACTAATCTTAATAGTGTCACCATGCAAGACCCTTATACTTTCTTGCGGCAATCTCGTTATATAGAGGATGTTAAGCCATCCCAGCAAACAGCCGCATTGGCACATATTACCAACACACAACATCAATTGCATGACGTTAGCAAACAAATTAATGAACGTATAAGAAGAGGCACTAAACGTTACGCCATGAAAAACGTTAAAGGTAAACTTGCTCATAGTTTGCAATCAGTATCCTCAATGATTCTTAATGGTGTTGACTCACCAGTCTATAAAGTAACTCAAGAAGGGTTTGATACCCATGCTGATCAGTTGGGCGCTCATAATAACGCCTTATATCAATTAGCAAGTGGTTTAGCCTCGTTTTCTGATGCGATGAAACGCCATAATATGTGGAATAATATCTTAATCGTCACCTATTCTGAATTTGGACGACGTGCAAAAGTGAATAAAAGTAATGGAACAGATCATGGAACTGCATCATCGATGATGATTCTTGGTGGTAAAGTACGAGGTGGGCGACTTTATGGCAAACATCCTGACTTCTCAAACCTAGATAAGAATGATAATGTAAAATATACCACTGACTTCCGCTCTGTTTATGCAACCATTGGGCATCGCTGGTTAGGACAACCCACTCCTTGGAGTAAATTTAAGATAATTCCGTTTGTTTAGGAAAAAAATTAAATAAGGTTCTAGAGCTTGGTTTATAGCGATTCAGAGTATTGATACGTTAAGTTTTTCTCTAAATAAAGAAATATCAACTAGTTATGAAGTATAAGTAGATATATATAGCACGAAAAATATTTATTCACAGAACTAACCTGTTGATTAACAAGGTTTTTATAAGAAACACGGTGTTCGGAATATTTCTTTTAATATCAATTACTTAAAGCGAGTAAAAAATATTTTTCGCGCTGTTTATT